>JABLXA010000025.1 GCA_013178415.1 Bacillota bacterium
CGAGATCGGCGCTCTGGAGCGCGGTCTCCCAAATAGCCGCGCCTTTTCCCGTCAGCAGTAGATGCTCCACCCCTCCCGGCCACTCCTGGCAATAGACTCGAGACATTATGCGGCCTCTTTTGATATCCTCGAGACAATGATAGTGAGCTTCTCCACCTACCGCCAGTCTCTCATGCAGCATCCCGAGGCAGCCGCTTATTCTCCTACGATCGTTGACCGAGAGGGATCAAGAAGAACAGCCCATGTAAATCATTATCAATATACAGCCCGGATAGCAGCGGAAGTAATTGACATTGTTTCCGGTCCTCCTGCTCATTTTCGTCCCCTATAACTTCAGGGTAAACGAGGGCCGGGTTTTCCTGTCTGGCTCACTCCAACTCTTCCTGGGTGACTATGTATTCTGGCCCATAGGGGCCTTTCCTCATGGTAGCTCTAAACTTCTACCTGCATTAGGTTAGGGTACATCATCAGCAAATCATCGGCCATCCGGTGCTCATAATCCCACAACTGGCCGTTATATTTCTGTGCCACCGCCCTTAGGTCAGGCAGGGCAAAGAAGTTAAACACGGCTCGCGGGAGGTCAGTTAAGGAGATTTGCGGTGCACCCAGGATCTCCGCCGCGAACAGCTGCAGCATAATCCGGGCCTGGTCCTCACCAACCGGCAATCTCCTGTACAAGACCAGCCGGCCGTCCAGCCTGGCCGCCACGCCGAAGTGTTCGAGGGTCTGGATAAAGGCCCTGGCAGAACGGAGCACCACGTCTCGTTCACCAAAGCTTTCCACCATCTTTGCCTTAAGGAATCCCATCTTGATTTCGCAGCCATAATCATAAAGCCGGAAAATGTGGTCGGATATCCTTCTTAATACCTCGGTTCGGGCCACCAAGTAAAAAAGGTAAACCGGTGTCATGAAGGCCAGGCCGTGCTGCAGGCTCAAATCCTTTAATAGCAGGTTGCGCCTCACCCTGGTCTTGTTTTGGTCGTCGCGCAAGAAGCAGCGAAAGAGGACGGTACGGACCTTGCGCTTGCCTTCCCGGCCGGTCAATTCCCGTACTATCTGCTCAAAGGGGGCATTTAGCTCCGTCAGTCGCTGGCCCGGGCTGGCCAGGAGCAAGCTTTCGTATATCCAGTTCGGCCTGAGCGGCCGGTCAAAGCCAATTACAGTGTTTCTCATCAATTGCTTTCCTCCCACCAAAAGACCGGGCGGATACCCGTACCCTTTCACGAATTCATACCTGCACTTCGATGAAGGGGACAATCACTTCTTCTATGTGGATGCCGCCGTGGCTGATCGCCGCCTCCCCCTCTGGCGCAAACATCTCCCGGCCGGGCGGAAAGACGGCCACCGCATCTCCAAAGAGATGGCTGTTTTCGTATACCAGCACGCTCTTTCTCGCCGCAAAATCTTCTGCCAAGAGCTTGTTAGGAAACAGCAGCACCCGCCTGGCCTTCTCTTCCACCAGCCACCTGCTGGCCTGGTGGCCGTTACCCCGACACCACACAGAGCCGTGATCCGAAGCGAGGTAAACCTGGTAGCCCTCCTCCAGCAGCCTCTGCACGGTCTCGGCAAACCCAGAGCCGTCCAGGTGTACAATCAGGCTTTTCTCCATCGTCTCCTTGCTATCCTGCACGTTCACGGTGGCGTGGGCCAGATCGTCCACCAGGTTACAGGACAGGGCGAGGTAGTCAAAATCCAGGTATTCGTGCCGCCACCTGAGGTCTATATTCATGAACGTCCCGGCCCGCCGGCGCTTCCCTTCCGGCCATTTCTGCCGGACAAACTGCAAAAAGCCCCTTTCTTCCTCCACGCGGTCTCCGGAGGTAGGCAGGCCACAAAACAGGGCGCGCCGTGAGGTCCGGGTCAGGGTGGGTAGCAGGGCGAAAACAGCCGTGACGTTAAAGCTGTCTATCCCGCGGCTGGCCAAATATTGCTTCACGCAGCACCATTCCTGAAACCCCATGCCATCCATGCAGATCAAGACCTTTTTAACAGCCGGCTGGTAGGCCAGGAAGGGCAGCACCTTATCAACGGTGGCCGGCCTAGTGAGATAGCTTTCGTAGAAGAGCTCATGGTAACTACTCAGGATATATTCAGTAAACGCTCCACTGATCTTCTGGTCCAAAGCATAAATCTCCGGTGGTTTCATCCCCGCCTGGCAGTAGCAATAGGATAACTCTCCCCACAGGGGGGCTACGGCCCGCCAGTCGACCGGGAGGCGCGCCAAGAGTTCCTCGATCTCCCGGACCAAGGTCTGGCAGCGACTTTTTATTTCGTCTTCCCCTTCCTGGCCAAGTCTGGCCGCGGCGGCCGGGGGGAACCCATCGCGGCTCACGTCTACCGTCGACCCGCCCAGCCACCCGGCCAGCACTTCTTTGGTTTCCTCCAGGCCCAATGGCTGGAGCGCATCCTCCATTTTCCTATAAGCCTCAAAGACCCGCTGGTAGTGCTCTAATGGCAAACCTTTAAGCGCGGACGGGTGAAATTTGGGAAAAATCTCCCTGAGCTGCCAGGAAACCATGTCCGACCTGGTCTCCACATCGTATGGTAGGTGGCCGTGCCCCGGGTGCTTAAAAATAAGCATGCGCTGGCCGGCATTCTCCTTGAGGAAACGCCGCAAAGGCAGCTCCCCCTTGTAGTCGTGAAGGGCAAAACTATCCGCCAGCGCCGCCCGCAGCTCCGGCAACCGACCGAGGCGGTCATGGTCAATGACCACGATCACGTCGTGGTAGGATCGTTTTATCTTATTGACAAGCTTTGCGTACCACTTCTCGTCCATTACGCAAACTCCACGTAGGCAACTTGCTCTAGGCTTAGGCTGGGCACCAGTTGCCGGCGACGCATCCACTCCTGCCGCCTGGCCTTCCGATCCTCTTCCAGCTCTTTTTTCTTGGCTGCGTGGATATTGTCCACGGCGATCCTCTCGATGGCGAGCTCCCGGTCCCGGTAGTATTTCTCAAACTTTTCCTCTTCATCCCGCAGCCTATTCTCCAAACGTTCCTTTGCCTGAAAGAACAGGACCTCTGCTTCCTGCTGCACTGCCCCCCGGGCCAGTTGCCAGGCCTCCTTTAGATCGTAGGGCATATCTCCGGCTACCAGGTCGGTGCAGTTAGGCTGCTCACAATCCCGAAAATAACGGGATATCCTACCGTTCACCCGCCCCCTGCCCCCGGCAAAGCTCACGTAACAGGGCACCAGATGGTGCACGGCAGGGTCCAGGTAGTTGGTGAGAGTCAGCCGGTAGATAAACAAAAACCCCTTTTCCCCGCTGAACTTGCTCTCGCGTACCAGCAGCCTGGCCGTCGTATCCTCCCGCAAGGCATCCCCCAGGTCAGATAACAGTTCCACTATATAGGGGTGCTGGAAACTCAAAAGTTCGCTCTCCTCATTGTCCAGGGCGTATTTCTGCTGGAAGATCACGTTGTGCAGGCGCCTGCCGTTCCTGGGGTCCTGGAAGTGATAAACGCCTTCCCTCTGTTTGTACGGGTGCAGGCTGGCGCCGTAAACCTGCAGGTATTGCTCTACCAGCCTTTGCGCCCGCTCGGCTCTCTTCTCCAAATTTCGCTGCGACGTCACGGCATATTCCTCGGCCAAATTGGAGATAGGCAGGGCCAGTCTCTCTTCCTCAACGATTGCCCGGGCCCGCTCGAAAATCTGCCGGGACACCGCCTCCAGGTCGGCTGCCTCGAGGCCTTGTTTGAGCAAGGCCTCGATATACACCTTCTCAAAATTGAACTCGTCCTGCAAGACACCTATAATGTCGGCCAGTTTGTCTTCGCCGGCGCAAAATTCCCTGCGGATGATATCCAGCTTGTTTTCGATTACCTCTCGCACCCGGTTTTCTACCGTGTCCGCCAGTTGTAAATTGATCACCTTCACATCATGTTCCTGGCCGATGCGGTCAATACGACCGATACGCTGCTCCAGGCGCATGGGATTCCAGGGCAAGTCGTAGTTGATCAAGATATGGCAAAACTGCAGGTTTATGCCCTCGCCGCCGGCGTCGGTAGAGATGAGGACCTCCGCCTCGCGGCGGAAGCGTTCCACCTGGGCAATCCGCTCAGCGGTGGACATGCTGCCGTTGATGAGCGCCGTACGGTAGCCCAGGCTAGCCAGGCGCTCCTGCAGGTAGGCCTGCGTCTCGATGAACTCGGTAAAGATGATAAATTTCAGGCGGGGATTGTTTTCCTGGATTCTCAGCTCATTTATAATGTCCAGCAGCCGGGTAAACTTGACGTCATTGCGGCCGGCTGTAGCCTGTTCCGCCAGGGCCAGGCATTTTCTCAGGGCCGCGATCTCGGCCGCCAAGGCGGCCGGGACGATGCCGGCCCACCGGGTAGCGCCAGCCCGCGTGAGTTCGGCCAACTGTTCCTCCGCCGTCAGTTCCTGCAGGTCGTCCCAGTCGAGTTCTTCCCAGTCACCTCCCGGCCCCTGGCCGGCCGCGCGGCGGCGCAGCTCCTCCAGGGCCGCCAGGCGGGCAGATAAGGACTTCCGGATGGCGCGGGAGCTGCTGCTCACCATGCGCTGGTAAATGAGCAGCAGGAACATCATGGTGCGGTTATTCTGCTGCCGGGCCAGTTCGTAGAAGGTGGTTACATAATCGGTCACCGACCGGTAGAGGTCCAGCTCCACCTTGTCCGCCACCTCATCCCGGTGGATCAGACACAGGGTGGCCACCCGCTGCTTGAAGAGGCGGTTTCCGTGGAAATCAACCACCGCCCGCTTATTGTTGCGCACCGTTACCTTCTTGACGTCTTCAGCCGTCACCTGGCCGTCTCCGGAGAATAAATAGGGGTCAATGAGCCGGAGCAGGTTACGGAACTTGTAATGGTCCCCCTGATGTGGGGTGGCGCTAAGCAGAAGCACTATGGGCGCCGCCTCGGCCAGGGCCAGGCCTGCCTTATAGCGGGCCGTTTCCTCGCCGGTCATGTCCTTGGTCAGCTTGTGGGCCTCGTCAAAGATTACCACGTCGAACCCGGCGGCGGCGGCTGCCTCACTGACATGCTGGTTGTGCCACCGGCGGGCCCGGGCCGCGCGTTCGTCCAGGTCGCCGGTAATCCGTTTGGGCTTGAGGAAGTCCAGGGAGGTAATCACCCGGTCGGCCAGGGTCCAGACGTTGGTCATCTCCCCGTGCAATTGCTTCAGGGAACGGACGGTGCTGCGGTCGTAAATAACGAAGTCCTCGCCGAACTTGGTTTTCATTTCCTCCCGCCATTGGAGGCAAAGCCCTGAAGGCGCCACTACCAACACCCTTTTTACCATGCCTCTGGCCTTCAGTTCCTCATAGATCAGGGCAGCCTCGATGGTCTTGCCCAGGCCGACCTCGTCGGCGATCAGGGCCCGGGGCTTGAACTGATCGAGGACGAAGCTTACCGCCAGGAGCTGGTGGGGCAGGGGGATAATCTTGAAGCCCCCGGCGGCCAAGAGGCCCTCCCCGGAGTTCTCTGCCCGGATCTCGCCCACCAGCCAGCGCAGCCGGAAGCGGGAAGCGGTTGAAAAGCTGCCTGCTTCCGTCTTGGCCAGCGGGTCCTGGACTGGACTCAGGTCGGCCAGGGGGAGGGTGAGCCGCTCTCTTGTCTTTTCGAAGAAAACGTCCGCGTAGGTCTGGCCGAAAAACTCCTCGCTCCCCAGGACCACGCCCGTCCCTTTTTCCGGATAGGCGGTGCTGCGCACCTGCGCCCCGGGCTGCATCTATTGTTCCTCTCCCGTTTTCAGCTTGGCGATTTCCACAAAGTCGTTGATCTCGCCGTTTGTCTCCAGGAAGTCCTGGTCCAGTTTCCTGGCCACGGCCAGGATGTCCTGGTAGCGCTTCTCCCGGTAGGCCCTGGTAAAGCCGAAGATAAGCGCTTCCTTGCGCACCCCCTTTAGCCTTTTGCCTCCGCTGCCGGCCTCGGCCAGGAAGCGGTCGAAGGCCCTGGCCAGCTCCCTTTCTCGCTGGGCCTCGATGGCCTCCTTCTCCTGCTCGGTCTGCGGGCGGCGGTAGCGGCCGTTCTCCAGGACAAAGTTGTTATCCAGAAGCTCCCTCAACTCCGGGATGGCGTCGTCGCTCTGCACCAGGGCCCGGCTGTAGGCGGTGTAGATGTCGGTATAGGTCCGGGGTGTCTCCAGGAAGTTATAAAGCCAGGCCAGGGCCGAGCGCTCGTCGCTCACAAAGAGGATCTGCTGGCCGGACTGCAACTCCTTGATGCCATCCAGCCTCTGCCTTCTCTTCCATTCCTCGTATTCCAAAACCTGCCCGTCGGTGAACCAGTAGCCGTCGATGAGTTTGAAGTTGTCCTTGAGCAGGGTGTAGAACTGCCTGGCGTCCAGGCGGATCTCGTAGCCCCGCTGCACGTAATAGGCCAGCAGCTTGGAGTAGAGCATCTTCTCGGTGCGGCCCACGTTGGGCGCCACGGGGAGGTGCTCCAAGAGGTCGGCCACGAACTCCCGCTCCAGGCCGGTCCCGGCCCGGCGCAGGAAGTTCTCCTCCATCTGTTTCTTCGGCTTGTAGGCGTTGATGATCAGGTCGTTCTTCACCGCGCCGGCGGAAGTGACCTGCTTAAAAGTGCCCTGCTTCCTGTCCATGACCGTCACCTGGGCAACGACGAAGCCGGCCCTCGTGATGGCCTCCTGGATGGCGTTCCACACTGCGGCCTTCGAGTTGTGGAAGACCACGGTCATCCAGCGATTGGGCTTGAGGATGCGGTACATCTCCTTAAAGCAGGAGGTCATGAGCTCCTTGTACTCGGGCAGGCCCTTGCCCTGGGTGTCGTTGATGATGGCCTCGGGCTTGTTGTTGGTAAATACCCTCAGCCAGGCTTCCCAGAGGAAGTTGAGCTCGGAGTACATCAGGTTAGAGCCAAAGGGCGGGTCGGTGAAGATGTAGTCAATGCTACATTCAGGTAATTCGGTTCTCTCCGTTGAACCAGTAAATACAATGTGCCTCGTCTTTTTATCCCGCTTTTGCAAATACGACCCAATGTCGGCTATTCGATAACTGATCATCTCCAAGACCGAATACTCGATTCGATTTGATGGAACGTAAAGCGTCCCTGCCAGCACTCCAGCAGTCTTGGAAAGATTGGTGTTCAACCTGCTGACTGCAATCTTATGCATTTTGCTCGCCCTTGGGAGCTGATCCCCAACAAGGCAGAGTAATTGACCCTCCATTAGTGACGTTCTTAGAACAACTTGTAGGCAAGCAAGTACCCACAAATTCCTCTTGGTGTAGAAATGGTGCACGTGTGTAAGGCCTATTCCATCGTTTCGACGCGATTCATCCCCCTCCGGCATTCGGTCCGTCGGGAACCAGTTGGGGATGGCGCTCTCCTCGATCCTACGAATCAGGTCCAGGTCGAACTGGTCCGGCTTCTTTTCAAGCCGCTTCTTGCCCACAGTGTAGTTGATCAGCACCGGCACCTGCTTGGCCTGGATAACCTCCTGGGCGATGGCCTGGTCATAAAAGGTCACCCAGGCCCGCTTGCATTCGCGCTTGGACACCTGGGCGCCGCAGGTGGGGCAGGGGTATTCTTCCAATACTTTCCCCCTGGCCTTGTCCACGGCGGCCTCCCAGAAGACGTACTCATTTCCACAGTAAGGGCAGATGAAGACGTCGGACCAGACGGTATAGTTGATCCGCCCCTTGGTGCGGCCGTCGGTGTGGAGGGTCTCATACATCCAGCCGCATTCTTTTTCCACCTCGGCCAGGATCCTCTTGGCCTCCCGCTCGAACTCGGCCACGTCCACCGGGGTGTTGTAATTATAGGCGATGAAGGTGGCGGCCGGCGAGAGGTCGCAGAGGATGGCCCGCCGGCCCAGGAGCTGCGCCGCCACGCCGGTCATGCCGCTGCCGCAGAAGCCGTCAAAGACGATATCGCCCGGCTCGGTGTAGTGCTCGATGTATTTCATGATGGTCTTGTGGGGCACTTTGGTATGGTAGGAGTGGGCGTTGTAAACGGGGTCGTTCTTCCCCTCGGTCACGTCGGCCACAAAGGGCGGGCGCTGGTAGGTTTCGGTGGCCTCGTCGTAGGGTTTGCCGTAGCGCCTGATGAACTCGCCCAGGTAGGGGTTGGGGCAGGCGGTATAGTAGGGCGGGTCGGAGAGGGTCAGGATATCCTCGTCCCGGCCCAGGGGAAAGCCCTCCACCTGGCGCACCGTGTCCAGCAGCTCGGAAAGGGGACGGCAGGAGCGGGCGAAGTCGTCGTCCCGCTCCGGCGCTGGATCCCTTTGCGCTTCAAACAGCTTCCTGGTTACGTAGTCCATGCCTTTACCTCCATTTTCGCCAATCAAGCTTCCCCGCCGGCCAGCTTGAGGCGCACCTTGTCCAAATCGTGGCCGGCCACCAGCTTCTGCTTCCAGGCATTCAGCCTCCGCTCGAAGGTGAAGTAGTCCATGACCCGGGCGCCGGCAAACACCGCTTCCAAAAGCTCCTTGGGGCTGACTTCCACCGAAACGAGCTCCTTGAAAAGGTTGTTCAGGGCCACCACCAGACCCTCGGTAACCACCGGCGGCAGTTTCCCGGCCTTCACTAGCTGCAGAATCGCTTCCCTTTCCCCGGCCTCCATGTAGTCCAGGTTATCCCGGTAGTTGCTCACCTCGGCAAGGATGGTTTTCTCCCAATCCCGCCAGATGCCCTCCACCTGGTCCTCCAGGGAAGCGATCCGCTGGCCGATGTTTCCGCCGCTGAGACCCTTGGGGAAGTTGCAGCGCGGGCACAACGGGCTTTTCTCGATGAGTTCCACCTTGAACCCGTCGCAGCGCTGGCCTTTCAGCACCGAGATTTCGTTTTCCACCCTGGCGAGGGGGTACTTATTCAAAACGGTCACGTTCTTCAGCAGGAGCAGGTTCTGCCAGGTCTGGCCAGCGGTTAGGTCCTGGAGTTTGTTCCAGCCAACCCTTTCACCCACAGACCTTTCGTGGGCCGCGAAGTAGGCGGCCAGGTATTTCTGGCGGACCTGCTGCAGCTTGCCCAAAAGCGGCAGCAGCTCGGCCCGGTTCACCAGGCGGCCGGCGTCGGCCAGGATGGCGAAGGATTCCTGGAGGAATTCCTTCAGCCCGTCGGCAAGAAATAGGCCGGGGTGGTCCTCAACGACTTTCTTGACCTCCCGGGCGTACTCTACCTCCTTCTCCAGCCGTTCCGTATAAGTCTTGTAGAAGTGGTTCAGGTCCTGGAGGGTTCTGTAGGCTTCGCCGATCTTGCGGATGGTGGCCTCGTCGTACACGACTTTCTTGAAATCGCTGGGCGTCTTCACCTGCTCAAAGCTGGCCAGGGGGATGTCCGAAAGGCACTGGTGATACCGCCTCAAGCCGTCAACGTCAACCAGCCCGGCGGCATTCAAGGCCATGGTTTCGAGCCTCTTGTGAACAAAGTCCACCTGTTCCTTGATCTCCAGGTAGCGGGTGCGGAAGTCCTGCACCGCCTCGCCGCGCCTGGCGGTTACGCGCATCTTCGCCACCGTGCTGGGATCCATGCCGAGGGCTAGCATCAGGTTGATCACCGGTTGCGGGTTGAAGTCGCTTTCTATGGCCAGATACTTGATACTTTCGAAGGCCTCCAGGCCTGCCCCGAAGGTATCGTACACCTCGGAGGAGCTGACCAGCTTGCCTCCGGCGGCCCTGAGGACGATCTCGCCATTGTAGGTCAATATGATGATGACGAAGGCGGTCATCCACCGGTCGTAGCCGTAGGGTCGCTCACGAAAGCGGTTGACGATGTCCTCTACCGCCACGACCTTTCCTGCGCCGGCCCTGGCCGTTTCCAGGATCCCGGCGGCCACCTCGGAAGTGGCGGTGGAGAGGTTACCCTGGGCATCCAGCAGGTCCAGGGCATTAAGAATGGATTTGGTGCCGGAAAAGACGGACTGGACGTTGCCCTTGCCAAGTAGCTCCTTGATAGCCGCGCCGAATTCACCCCTGATATTGTCACGGGTGATACGCTGGGTGAATCTAGGGTGCTTGGGGTATTTCTGGCTAAAGTAGTCCTCGAACAGCCGCGGCTTGATCTCACTGAAGAACTCGTCGAAATTGCTGAACTCCCGGGCGATCAATGCCTTGATGCTCTTTTGGGCCTTGCCGGTGTCCACCCGGCCGGTTTCCAGCCAGGCCCGCACGAACATTCCCACAAACTCTTTCTTCAACGTGGCATATTTTTTCTCCATGACGCTGCGCTGGTAGTTTTCCCTAGCCAGGAGGTGGGCGGCGGCGGCCAGCTTCAGCTGCTCCACGGCATCGGTAGGTAGAGTGCCGCTGATTACCGCACAATTCTCTGCTGGCGGGTAGCGGTTCCCGGCGCAAAAAGGAGAAACGAAAACGATCTGGTAGTCGCCGTCGGCCTGGACCAACTCGCCCTTGCCGGTCTCGTAGATAAAGGTGCCTTCCCGGAAGGAGCGACGGCTGGCCCATTCGCAACTGTCCCGAAAAGCATAACGCGCCGCGCCCTCTTCCAGAAGAAGCTGCTCCTTCAAGATGGATAGGATCTCCTCGTCCAGGCTGCCTTCCGGCAGGTTTTCGGCCCGCCGCCGGATCACCTGGTCGTAATCAACGGTCAGGTTGAGATCCAGGAAATAGTAACCATCCGGGGTCACGTTGATGAATTGCCCGTCGGTAACCTTGCGGAAGTCGTTCAACACCAGGGAAATCTCGTCGGGGGCTTCCATCAATCTGTTGCCGGGCAGAATGAGAAGGGTATTGGCCAGCTCCTCGGCGGTGGCCCCGTTGCTGATACTCTTGCCGTACAGCCGGAGCACGGCTAGGGCCTTGATGATCTTGCGGGCCGTGTCCTGGTGGCGAGGGTCCAAAAGGTCCACCTTGCTCTCCAGGGTCTGGATAGCGTTGACCACCGGGGATACAGTTTCCAGGTTCTTGACGGTGTGCTTGGAAGCGATTTCGTCATAAATCCGGTCGTAGGTGATCAAGAAGGGAAAGTCGCGGTCCAGTATTTGTTCTACTTCCTGGATGGTAAACTGGATCACGCCACGTTTTTCAAAATAGGGTAGCTCGCTGAAAACCTGGATTACGTAGGGGTGGAGGGGAAAAAGGTCAATATACTCATCCAGGCCGGCCTGCAGGTGCGGGAAATAGCGAAGGTACTCCTTGAACAGCTCCGCCAGCCGCAACCTCTGTTCGGCCGTCTTGTTAAGGACCCGCCTGGCAATCACCCGCTTGATATCTTCGCGCTTAATGGTGATGACCTGAAACCGCTCTGCCACCCGGCCGAAGCTTTCCGCCTCGTCCACATACTTGGGGTTGGTAAAAATGTGCTCCTGCATGGCGCCGATAAACATGAAGTCAGACATCTGGGCTACCTGACCCAGCACGCGCAGGAACTGGACATCCTGATTGAGCTTCTCCTTGGTCTTTTGCTTTAGGAAGTCGGAAATCTCGTCTATTACCACCACGAGGCACCGGGTGGGATGGCCCTCTTTTACTTTTTCCAGCACCTGCAGGATGGTCTTTTTGTGGTCGATTACGCCGGAAGTGGGCAGGTTTATCGAGAGGCCGTACTTCTCTCCCAGTTGGGTTTCCAGTTGATCGTAGAAATACTCGCTCAAACTTACATCATTCGGCTGCAGCTCCCAATTGACGACCGTAAAATCCCGCTCCAGGACTTCAACGGCCTCCTTCACCAGCTCGCTTTGCACGTACCTAGCCAGCCCGGGTTCGGTCAGCAGGGAGATAATGAAGGCCAAAAGGTGCGACTTGCCGGAACCGTAGCCGCCTATGATCTGGGCGGCTTTATGCGTGCTGGAATTAAGGTCTTGGAACAGGTGAACCAGGTATTCTTCCAGGGATGGGGAAATGACATAGTTCTCCACCATTGCCTTTTTGTCGGCTATGGCGTCTATATCAATTACTTCCTTGATCCTTTCAAAGTTGAAGAACTCGCCTACCTTAGCCATCAATATCCTCCATTCTGGCGTGGATTACCTCGCTCACATCCATCTCCGCGTAGTCAGGCCGCCCGTACTGGGAATACTGGATGCGGTTACCGGCCAGACGACCCTCCAGGAGCACGATAACCTCTTTCTCCCGGGACTTATATTTGAACGCGCCCACCGGGTTAAGCCTGCCCAGTTCCGGAGAGTACAGAATGCTGGTATTGTAAAGAATAAGCCGATCGGGCAGGGAATGGAACCATTCTTTCAGCTTGCCACCAATCCGCACTTTCATCTTATTTTCGGGGATTCCTTCAATAAGCTTGAGCACGGCATCGGTCACATCAACGGCGGTCCAGCCTTCCTCTTGTAAGGGGCTAATGATTTTTTCCGGCTGGCGCCCGTTGTCCACGATCACCAGCATCTTGTAGTAGTTAGTCTGCATCTGCCTGATCAGGTCTCGTAGTTTCACCAGCATCCCCCCATCTCAAGAAATTAGTTCTCAACTATTTGATCACTTGCATTTTCTTCAGTTCTAGGATACGATAACTTTGCCTTTCACAGTAAATGTAATATTCCCCTGCAAGCCTTGTACCCCCCACCAAGGTTAAGCCGGGCAGTCTCATAATGTACATGCACAGTCAAATGCGAGTTTGCTTTGGGCGGTTCTTATACTCGTAAATTAGTACCGCGCCCTGCGCCGGGCGCAGAGTAATTGAGGCAACCACTCTGCAGCTTGATGGTACTCTAAAGGCCTATCCAAAGCAACCCAGATCCACCCTTGATTTGTTCTATCCAATCCACCCAAGGCTTTTTCAGCCGGCTCAGTTAACTCGGGTTTCATAGCCTCATGTCCCTTTTAACTTGCTCCCAGGGCCTGGTTTTCCCTGGGCTATGACCTTCTCGCCCTCAGCAATAGCCTTTTATTCTCCTCGGTCAAAGGTTCATCTTGACCATAGGGGGCTCTTCCTCGGTAGTTCTTCAATCAGCTGGGAGATTCCTTCTTGGGTATGCCCAAAATCTGTTTGCCTCCTTTTGACCGATTGTCCGCCGTTGTGGAGGCTCTTTTGCAATCTACTTGAGAAGATCATCCAGATTAATCCTCTGGATAAGGACTTTCAAACCACCTGGCGTATCTCCTGTGTCGAGAATACACTTCCAGAAGTCATAAGGTATGAAAAAAGAAAAAACGTCTTTTCGACCGTACTGTAAGAGACTGGTTTTTCGGTAGCCTTACCGCCAAATTCTACATAGTCCCTAAACTTATTATCCGCACTATGAACGACGCTAGTGTGCACGTCATCAAGAATGTACCGTTTGACTTCGCGGTACTGCCCCTTAAAAAATCTAAAAGATCCCGCTCCGAGAAGTCCAAATCTTCATCGGTTTGCCCAGTGCTGCTCCGGAACTCGTCTACTTTCTCCCAGTAAACTTGACTCCCGAGATACCTTTGAACAAATCGATCGAAAGCAACCTGATACAGCACTATACCAGCCCGAGTATTGGTTTCGAGTAATACATCAAGATCGGGATTGAGGAACACACGAACCGGGAACTGCCGTACGCCGAGGAGCATCTGGGCAACTATCTTGTGCTGCCCATCGAAAACCCTAGGACACAAGTAGCCGTCTTCTATCGAACTCCAGGCCAGAGTTATGTGAAGCTATGGCCGACCAGCCAAGAACTCTTCAATTAGGCCGCGGACCCGGTCTCCCACTGCTCGTGAATTAATTCGCTCATCATGGTATAGGTGCTCTATTGGTAAGACGAGGGAAATATGGCTTGCCTCCGCCAAACTGTCCTTGTTTACCCTATAAGCTTCTAGGTGTCCATGAAAACGGGGCAGGCCCAAAACCGTAAACTGGGTGACGGCCAGTCGTCGTTTTCAGGGTTATCAAAGTCGATTACGTTTACCTGGATGCTGACAATACTTCCATCGGGCCGGCGGTACTCGGCAGAGACTCCGTTCACAATCATCTGGTGGATGGCGCGGTTATGGGCAACGAGGGTCGGGCCATCGCTGCGTGTTAATCTACGAAAGGCCTCCTCTAGTGCCTCGGCAGGAACATCTGGATTAAGTCCCGCCAGGGCTTGGCGCAGGCGCCCTCCTAACACTACTTGCCCATAGTCATTGCGTTCGGCTTCGGGGTCGCCAGGGGCGATGGAAGGCCCGAATCTAACTGCATAGCCCAGACTCTCGAACCAGGCTAGGGCGACTTGTTCCACAGTAGATTCCAAAAACAGAGTCATGCTTTCGAGCCTCCGCTATATTTATTTATCAGCTTGACCATTTGGTCGAAGTGGCTAGTGTCGACAGCTTTAATCAATTCCATAACATCCTTTGCGATAGAAGGACCCTCTCCAAGGATCACCGGGTCCTGATCTATGTCATCTATTACATTCAAGTGCGAATGAGCATCGCAGAATCTACAGATCCTTGCTTTCTTGGCCGGGTCAACCATTTCTTCAGGAATCAATTCCAGTTTGTCATAGAGCGACACACCACCTGGAGCCCTAAACTCGAGAAATGCCTCCAGAAGCCTACGTGCCACATTTGGCAAGTTATGGTATTGAGCGAGTCCGTTATTGCCGCTACCCGTAGATGCTTCGTAAACCAAGGAGAATAGATAATGATATTCAGACTCAAAATCCTTTAGTAGTGGATCTAACGGAAAGAGTCTGGATTTCCGGACACCATCCTCCGTTGTTGCTTCCAACATGTAGTATCTAACGAGGTCTTTGTCTTTCGGTTGCTTTTTCGCAATCCAGTCAAACCAACGCTTGACCGCTCGAAAAAACAGGAAGTTGTGGGTAAGCACAAATAGCTGCCCTGTATTCTTAAGGCGGCTTTTCATGAATCCAAATGCACAATAAAGGAAATTGGAATCAAGACTTGAAACAGGGTCGTCCACAACCACTATCCCGTCACCCTTGTTGAAGTCCTTGTCCTCAAGTGTTTTCAGAAAATAGAGAAATGCTATGGCTGTCTGTTCTCCTTCCGATAATGACTCTGCTAGGGTCCCGTTTCTCATAATCCGGTAACCCGTTTCGGAGACTTCTAACTGGATTTCGCTGTGTCCAAGATAGCTGGCCAAGTCTTGATTTAGTTCTTCCACAGGACGTCGGTGTTCTGTGAGGCTACGCTCCAGCTCACGTTGACGGTGCTGTAAATAGTCGAGTAGGGCTTTCGCCTCAGCTATTTTACTATCAAGAGCCGCGATTTCGTCCTTTAGTCTTGTGTAATCCGGCAGCCGTTCCGCAACAATAGATGTCTCAATCTGTTTCTTCGCGTCTCTTACTCGTTCTTCGTGGTTTTCCACCCTCTCGTTGTGTTCTTTGATGATCTCGTTAATCTTCTGAACTGCTTCGTCTCCAAAATCGACTGGTAGGATTTGATTGTCATACCTTTCAAAGGGGTCGCTCTTCTTGGTCTCCAGAACGGACTGTATGCTCATGAGAGTTTCTAGGTACTTCTTCAGCATGTCACCCAATTTCAGCCAGCAATCACGGTAGTGCTGTTGCAGATCTGGATAGAACTTCGCCTCGTCCGGTAACTGAAGCGATTGGGCTTCGTCTATGCTCTTTCTAACTTTTTGTATGAGCAGCTCTATATCCCGGACTAGCCTACTATATTGGTCACTGAAATGACCTTCGAGAGTCCTAATACGTTCCTCCGGTAATTGTTGATTACAGAATAAACATTTCTCAGCACTATGCTTTCGATGTAGCTCCAAACCATCTCGAACCCAGTTATTTACATCAGGCCGGGCCTTCAGGTCCTCAATCACCCTACCTGTGATAGACAATCCACACAGCGAGCGTGCCTCCTCGGCCAACCGCCTTGCGGCCTCGAAGGAAAACTTAACTAGCTGGATATTAGATCGGCGTTCAGCCCCAATAAAGACTAACAGCTCAGAGAACTTCGCGCCATCAAGAATTAATTCATACTGATCCCGTCCCAATAATAAATCGGCAGCGCGCTTGAATTGCGGGCGCTCATAGTTTGCATAGTCATCTTGACCAGGCCCTCTAAGAGTGTCGCGAATGTATCGCGCTGAATCGGAACAAAAACGGTCAAGTTCCTTCTCCTTCTCTCTCCTCCTGTTCTCGAGGTCGCGAAGGTCGCCTTCTTTCTTCGTAACTTCGCCCTTGAGCCTATCTAACTCCTGTTGCGCTTCCCTACTCTTCTCACCCAAGACAAAAATCGGCCCAAGTTCGCCCTGTGTACCGAAAACGTTCTTGTTAACAAAGTCACGGTTGAACACTCTGACCTGTAATCGCTGAGACCACTCGGGAAAATCCTCGTCGCTCACTCGCTCTCCGTTAGACAGTTCCAATATAGCAGTTCCAGCATCTAGTTTACGTCCTGATTGCAAAGCAGCAAACACATTGGATATCAGCGTTTTTCCGCTACCGTTCCAGCCATAGATCAGGTTATACCGGGCAAATAGAGGTAGGTGATCCGTCCAAGTGAAATCTCGGAATACCCCGAGTCCTCTAATACTTAGCTTTGTTATACTCCGGTTCATACGTTCCCTCCCAGAAACTTTTCTATATTCTTCACGCGCAGTTCACCGGAGATGAGCTTCGGCAGCAACGTATCGCGGATGGCGGCTAGGGTCTTGGCGTGATCAGTGCTAACCCTTAGTCGCTCAAATGCCAGAGCCATGTGTTGTGAAAATATGTTACACACTGACATGGATGGTAGCAGGAACGGGATAGCCTTCATGTTCTGCTGATTGAGTTTTGGCTGTACGGCGCCGGTGACGAACGGCTGAATGTTGATCTGCTTGAGAAACAAATATAGGTATTCATTGCAGATTCCGTTCCGTCCTCTAAGGACGTGTGCATGGTTGTTAACCCAAAATCTACCCCATACATACTGAACAAATGGAAAGCCGTTGTCGTCAACTACTGAACCGTCTTCGCCCAAGAGAACGTGTACGCCCTCGAAAAGATAGTCATCAACGTAATCGAGAACACCGGCGGCTCCGTAATAGGGATAACGCCCTTGTCGCTCCGCTCGCTGTCGAGACGAAAGTGGCACGCGCCGCGAGTCAAGTATTTCCACGACATTATCCAACGTGACTGCCCTCCACCCCTTGGGAATCCATCCCAACTCGCTCTCCTCAAACTCATCGGGGAATAACCTTGCCAGATGCCCCGGTAGCCCGGCGGGACGCTCCTCGGCGCGGGCAAGGACTTCACGGCGGCGAGCGGCCTTTTCTTGCAGGTCATCTGGGATTGGCTTGCCAGCCTTGAATGCGTTGTCAATTGCCGGGTCGAAACCCACGAAACACGACTTGGGGATGGCCCGTGCGATTGCCTCCAGCATCTCGTTTATACGCCGGTTGAGCTCGATCTTGTCGTCGAGGGTGCCTAGGATATGGGCGATGGCGCGCTGCTCTCGAATATTTGCTGGATACTCAACTTGGACCTTCAGAAGCTCCGATTGCCGAATTCCTTACGCAGCCGTTCCAGTTGCCCGAGCATGCAATTCATGCTACCCCTTCGGTGATCTGAGATAGTAGTATAAATACGAGGATGTACTTTCTGTTCGTCAGCTCTTAGGGCAAATAACCTTACAATGACAGTTAATCTATCCCGTAGACTTAAGCGCGTTTACAAATCGGATATTTCCAGCGGCCGGGCTGACAACGCAGCAAAACCAGCTGGATGCCCACCCTTATTCGGAGAGACTTCCAGGCAGAACCAGATAGGCTCATGGGTGTACTAAAACTCCAACCAAGCCTTCAGCCTCTGAGTGTTTACGTAAGTCAATGAACATATCAATCCCGTCTACGTGACGTATGCATAACCTTTCCCGGACTATCCCCGGAAATGCGCTTCTTCCAAACCTGTCAAATATATCCTTTATTCATACAACCTGGTAATACATACCATCATCCCTTAGTTATCATTATTTTTCCACATATCCTCGATTTTCCCTGCTTGAGGAATAGATCATTTGCTTTATTACTGGCACGACTCACCCCTGTACCAATAATCACCTTTTCTTCATCCTACGATTCCGCTATAGAATTCTGCTTTTGACAGACTTAATGGCTTCTGGAATTTAGGATCTTATTAGGATTCTGGCACACAATGAGTATTGGTACGTAGGAAATTTCGCGAGGGTACTACCCACCTTTCTATGAACCGATCAATTCCGTTCCATGCCCCACCCCTCCCTTGGGGCGGCGATACTTAGCCCATTGGAAGGGTGATGCCCACGGCGGATGCTTCCTTGACCTATTATCAAGGATTCAGATTCATGAGCTTTAGCCTACATTCTCCTGGCAGCTATTACAATCGCAGCTTACATAGCCGCGATTTTTCATTTTCTCTGTGGAAGGAGGGTTAGTGATGTCTCTACTTTACCTTGCCCTGTACAGACTATCGAGAGGCAATCTCACAGGGGCCGCCCAGGCTATCCAACAAGTCTGCGAACGGAGGGCCTCTTACGGCCTATGCCGTACATCTTGCAAGAAGTGCCGCCTGGAGCAGGCAAGGCAAACGCTCCTTGCCGGCAATGCCAAGAAGATAAGACAAGCCATACTCTCATAAGAGAGTGTCACCCACCTAAGGGCGAGCTGGGTGGCATCAAGTTACTGCCAAATTCAAGAAAGAGGTGATATAATATAAGAGAGGTGATGGCCATGAGTATTGCGGAAATCGAGGAATTGCTCTTCAGAATCTACAAGCTACCCGCAGAACATCAACTCATGATAATAAATAAGATCAAGGAGAGATTGGAAGTGAACGAAATTCAGAAGGCTAATGCCGTTGTGGTCAAGCAGGCGCTACGAGAAACAGCCGGGGCCTGGACAGATGAAAACCATCCAGATCTAACTTCGATCGAGGATATTCATAGGTGGTTAGAGGAGATACGACGCCCTACAAATGAGCGTATGGAAGGGAGATACAAGGACTTATCATGAAAAGAATCCTTGTGGACTCTGATGTCCTGATCGGGGTCCTCAGAAATAACGAAAGGGCGATCACACTTCTTGATACCTTGTCAGAAGATAGCTTGGTAGCATGCTCAGCTCTAACGGTACTTGAAATACAATTGGGGGTCCGCAAGGGCGAGGAAGAAAAGACAAACCAACTACTTGATACACTGAATATCGTTGCCCTTGGAGAGGCTGAAGCCAATCTAGCTGGAAAGATAATAAGGGAAAACCGGTGGAAAGGGATAACAGTGGATTTTACAGATGCAGGAATCGCGGCAACGTGCTTGCTCCACGGCTATGAACTCTTGACCTTCAATATAAGACATTTTCAACCGCTGGGGGTACCGCTCCTTTCATAAACTGATTAGATCTCAGGCTTCTGATCACAAAATCCCCCAGCTTGGGCTTGCTTTTTCATACATAGATAACATTAATTCTATTAAAGCCTCACATCTCAGGGTGGGGCCTTAATCATATTCATTGCAGGGAGGAAGATGAAAGGGTCCACCCACCTTCCTTGCCGTCTGGAGACTTCCTCCATAAAGTCAAGTTACTTTATGTCTACAGCGGCCCTGAGAATCGCAGCGAATCTATATCGGAATAGCCCTGCTCGCATAGACGGGATCAAATAAGGGCCATAGGCCATGAGAACGGGGCGATAGTTATGGTAGGTCGGAGGCCAACCTTGCGATCCAGCGATGCCATTGACTATCCTTAATATTCGCGTCCAGTAAGATGGCAGGATCATAGCCTACACCGGTCAGAAGAGATGGCGAGACTAAGAAAGGCTGTGTGGACCCTTCACGCTCCCGCCCGATTATCCTTTTCTTTTTCGGGGATATACTCCAGCAAGTCCCCGGGTTGGCAGTTTAGGGCGGCGCAAAGCTTGTCCAGATGGTCCATCTCCAGACGCTTTATGGTCTCATGGTACAGCGCAGAAATAGTAGCTGGGCGAATACCTGTTTTCACAGACAAGTCCTTCTGGCTCATCTTATACTTGCCGAGCATATCAGATACCTTAATCTTGATAGCCACGCTATTAACTCCCTCCAGCAGCATTATAACACTAGGAGTAAGCGCATTTCAAGCTGGAGGAGAATAATTACTCATGGCGTATTGACATATCAGTATATGGGTATATAATCACTGTAGGAGTAAACATGGTTAACTCTTGGCGGGGTGAAGGGCCAAAGGAGTGTGCCGTACGTGGAACTTAAACACGTTATTCAAACAGCTCTTTCCATGTGCAAGGTTGATCATGACGGCCTGGAGTCTATGAGCCAAGTAATCGAAGAATGGATTTTGGCAAACTATATCCTCACACCAAAAGAGGAGCCAGATTTATCGAGGAAATTAGATCGCCTGCAGTCGTCTATACTGAAAGGAGAAGAGCCCGAGCAGGAACTCGCGGCGGCCATAAATGAAGTAGATGAAGGTCGATACTTTGAGCACCTCACCTTTGAGGATGCCGAGGCATGGGAGCGGCTGCGGAGGAAGGCAAGTTACCTTCAGGAGCTTTTACATAAGCTAAAGCATCGGCGAACTATAAGACGGTTACAGGATGAACTGCAGAAGTTAATCTCACCTGAAGCGTGGGAGGTGTACCTGAGAATCGAGGAGGAAGTAAACGCCGAGATATGGAGATTGCAGCAAGAGGGTGCCACCCGCTAAGATGAACACCCTCTAGCAGGGCAAAAAGCCATAATCAACCTTCACCCTGCCATGCCAATTATATCATGAGAATTACGGGGTGTAAATCGAGGATAGGCTATGCCGCTTCCTCGAGAAGGTCGAGAGGTTCCCGACCATTGATGAGAATGAACCACCATTATATCTTCTTTCGAATGAGTACCCGGAGGCGAAGTAGGCCTTAAAAGTAAAGGCCTCCAGAAAGGAAATTCCTCCGGGGGCGCACGCTTCTCGCGCGTTTGCCCCCCTGGACGAAGCCCGGCAGGCTTGAAGGTGTGTTTAAAAAGTTACCACCCGGTCAGACCATATGACCAAATTAACAAGATCCTGCATCGTAGAGAGAGGGCATAGCTCATTGGGGTTCTTTTGTCTTAGCTTAAGGCATGAGCCGCAAGCAAGAATATCCCCACCAGCGTCCAGAAAAGCCAGCATCTGTTCACGGACCCTAAACTTTTCGTGGGTGATCTCTTCGCATTCGACGCCTTCGCCGAGCAGAAATGTCTTTACTTCGTGACCATCCTTCAATGCTTTCTCCCCAAATCTGAAGGCGTTCCAGGCTTTTTCGGGGTCCTTTGTTTGAATGACCATGCCGATCTTCATTGTCTTTTTACCTCCGTTCTTTCTTACCAACTTGCAATAGCTTTTGTGTAGCAGAGAGAGTCTCCGTAAGCCTTTCCAGCATTACTTCCCGCATCAAATCGCAGGCCTGGATGATCTTAGGGTTGGCAATCCTGTAGAAGACATTCAGTCCTTCCTTGCGGGATGTGACAACCCCCTTCTCCCGTAGAATCGCGAGATGCTGGGAAACATTGCCCTTACTTGCGCCCATCCGGGAAGCCAGTTCGTCGACATGCATTTCGCCTTCTCTGAGCAAATTAATAATCTGGATGCGTCTGGGGCTTGCCAGGGCTTTACACACACCCGCATGGAGTTCAGCGAGCATGTTCTCAACATCCATCTGGGGATAACACCTCATCAGTTTATTATTTTCTAAACTAGTTATCTATAAGTTTAAAAATAAGTTTCTTGACGATCACTATACACCTGACTTCGGGAACTGTCAAGGGTTTTCGCAAAATAGAATGGCAATATTGGGATGATATTGGAATTCAAGGCTTATACTTTATCTAACCACCACTCGTAAAAAATCCTCACCATGCATAACCCCACGAGTCTGTCGGTCAAGTCGTTACCTGAGCGCACCAATATCCGTCCCATTCCCCGTCATACTACAGGGTGGTAAGTACACAGGTACCCGCTAAACCTGCGCAAAACGCTCAAAGCAACATGATAGCAGGTAGGAAGAGGCCACCCCTGCACCATAGAAGCTTTTTAAAATAAACCAGCGGGGATGTTTGACGCTTCTCAAAGATTTTGGGTAAATGCGCGGAGGCCGTCCCTCCTCTGTGGTTTCCGCAGGATAAGAGAGAGTATCCTGTCAAAACTGCCAAAACTCTTTTTTGTTCGCAGCACATACACCTCCCCGTCCGCCCGGAACACGGCCTTAGCCTCCAGGGATTGTAGGGGCCATATCCCCTCCGTCATGGTGTTTAATAGCTCGCCCAATGCGGAATGACCTATCCAGCCTTGGAAAATGTTCCAATACTTAACCATTTCCTTCAGCCAATATATACCGCTCCTCTTCAGCTAATGTCGGCCATATAGGAGACGATTTTTAGAGATTTTTGCTGGGGGATGTTATAGAGCCCACTGGAATCGCTGCAAACTTTCCGAGTCCTACCCCCTTTATATGGGACGTATACAAGGACCTTTAACCTTATATACATGCCACCTCAACTTAAGGCGGAAGGGAGGTGAACCTGACATGATGTCACTCAAGGCTCCGCAGGTGGCCATGTATTTCCCTGAAAAGAGGGGTATTGAGGTTATCTTTGGGGGAGTCTAATAGGCCTTCCCCAAAGGCATGCTAACAAAACTCCAGGTAAACCAAGGTTTCGGATAGGATGTGCCAAACCTGGCTAGTACGTCTAGTGTGCTCTAACATCCCAGGAAACATGGGCGTAGAGGAAGAGTTCAATTATGAAGAGTTCAATATATAGAAGCCTCAACCTTGGGCTTCTGCATACTGAAGCAGGTCTTACTGGGCCGCAGGATGGTTTCCTGCGGCCTTCATTCTTTGAAAGGAGGTCTTGGGTCATGTCATTTTCTAGTGCCCTTTACAAGCTCGAACGTGGTGATCTTCTCGGGGCAGCGAAGGCGGTGGGGCAGGTGTGCGAGGCCCGCTCCTCAAAGGGGCTCTGCCACGCCACCTGCCAGAGGTGTCGTCTGGAGGCTGCAAGGCAGGCTTTGCTTTCAAGTCGGGTTTTCGCAAAAGGCCGAAGATACCGCAGCCTTTAGGTTTATCCTTGCATTTTCAGCCTATGGGTAACCAAGCTCTGAATGCTCAAAGAGAGGAAGGGGCCGAAAATGTCTACAGTCAAGCATGATAAGGGGTCTCTCATAGCCAGCTCTCCGAGGGCTGACCCTGTGAGGGTCTACGATGTGAGGCCCACAAGCAACAACCATCCATCGGGGATGGTTGCCCTGTTCTCAGGGCTTTTAAACTTCAGGTGTGTGGTCATCAACGATCGAGCTGTGTTGGGGAAGGATGTTTACGTATTCTTTGACAGGCAAAATGTGACCAGGGCTTTCTCGAATATGTTAGCCCGCCGCATGGCCGGTGGCAGCGAAGGCGCACCCCAGGGTGAGCTTTCATTTACCCCGGTC
Organism: Bacillota bacterium; assembly: GCA_013178415.1. NCBI lineage: Bacteria > Bacillati > Bacillota > Bacillota bacterium. The sequence continues at coordinate 23,222 of JABLXA010000025.1, forward strand.
CTCACAGTCTACGACACAAGACGGCTATCAGGCCGGAACAACACCGTGGGCATGGGGCGGCTGTTCATCTCCCATGCCGGGCTCGGCATAAGCATTCCTTTCTGGGTTAAGGAACCTGAAAATGGAGCCTACAGGATCGTGCTCCCAGGATACTACACAAACCCGCCATATGACCCGGTAAAGGAGAAGCTCGACCCCAGAGCCCTGGAACCAAGGTGGATGGATAAGTTCAGGTGGCAGGTGGGCTCTCATGATATCTCCTCAGATATAAAAGGCGCGGCATTGAAGGGATGGCTTTATGGTGTAGGAGTTGAGGGAGTACCGGCACGCTCCAACCATGAATGGAGGAGGTGTGCTACCTGCAGGTGGCATGTATTCCTTGGTGATGAAGGCCGGAGCACCTGGGAGATGAGGGATAAAGGTGATGTAGCCCCGCGCCATTTCTGTGCTCACCCAGCCCGCATGAGAGACGGCGATCCTGTGGCGCTTGCAATGGAAGCAGTGAGATTCGCAAACGAAGCCCTGGCTCACTACGGGAGGAAAGCCAGGGCTGATTCGTTAATCTGGATAACCCCTCATAAGAAAGGTATACCGGCCCGGCTTCAGGACCAAGTCATCTGGGAGGAAGGGTGTGATCTGCATACCTTCCGTGGCGAGGCTGACTGGTCACGCATTACCTCTGCCGGTGAGAGAGTGGTGATAGAGATTCCCAGGATCGGGACAAATAAGATCCATGAGATTGAACTGAAATTCCCAAAGAGCCCGGAGCGAAGGCCCCGGGCTTAATTATGACCTCCAGAATACTGATACCATCACGAAAGGGGAATAGACTATGCCAGCCGAGATATGGCAGACCATGCATATTGAGGAGGTAGGACAGGAAACCCATGAGATCACCAGGGGCGACGTTGTCTTGAAGGACGGAGTGCTTTACGTTGTCGAGGCGGTACGTGATGGAAGGATAAAGGCTATGAGGGAAGATGGGGTTGAGGTGGTAGCAAGCATGGCTGAGTTCACCCTGCTGCAGGGAGATGAGCTATTCCAGGTTTTGGAGGCAAAGGCAAGGATGAAGGAGGAAAAACAGGCCATGATGACACAGGCGCTCAATATCGAGAAAGGGGATAAATGCGACGCTGCAGCCCCAACGGAAAGGTCGCTACCGCCCCTCAAAGGCGGCTGGTATCACCTGGATGAATGTGGCGGTTATGAGATTGCGCCCGGCCTTAAGGTGACCGGGCTTCAGATTCTCAAGGCAAAGTATGAAAGCCCACTCAAGGCATTTATCAACATACACCTCAATGGAATCCTGACATTGTATGGGTTCAGAATCCTCAAACAAGGAAAGAGAGCTTCCCTCCTACCACCGCAAAGGCAGGGGGAGATGAGATACCTTGATATAGTCGAAATAGAAGAACTACCGAGAAAGAGGCTCGAAGCCCTTGTGCTAAAACTCGCCCAGAGGCTGGCTATCATCTAAGGTGATTCCATACATCGGAAACACTCAGGCCTCCGGCCTGGTTTCCCTCCCGGCCCACGGTGGCTGTCCCACCAGTATTGCAGAGGCCGCTCTCACATAGCACGTTTCCACACCTTCTGAGACCCGTAAAGCAGCCGTGCAGAGCATCCTCCAGCTCGGGCATCAAGTATGTCCCTCAATGACCAAAGGAAGGTCTTAAATGAAATTCAAAATCGAAAGGAGATAAGACAATGACCATTCGCGCTATGGCAGAGGTATCCCATGCCCATATCCGTCCCATTTCAAGTGCAGAAATCGAATATGAGCAGAGGTTTAAGCGGCTCCATGCTGAGATGCAGAAGACATGGAACCGTATGAGCTTAGTGGACCAGAATGGGCCGGAGGTTTTGCCTTCGGCCCAGGCCGAATACTGCAGGTATTGCGAGCGTGCAAGGGAGAGCTGCTGCAAGGCTGACTGCGAGGTATTCCGCGACCTCGTGTTCGGCTGGGAGATCGGCATATCGCCTGAGCTTAACCGCATCATCCCCGAAAGAGAAAGAGAAAACTACCTCGACCTGCTACTGGATCCCTGTGAGAATTGCCCCAAACGAAGGTCTCATATCGACCCCAGGACCTGGTGCAGGGTCCCTCCGGGCTGCTCAGGCACCAGGAGCAGGCGCTTTCAAGAAGTGCTAGGCGGCAAGTGATCGGTAACATGATGAGATCTCTTTATGGCCCGCATCTATGGTGCGGGCTCATTCATTATTCTAAACAGAGATGGGGGTGATATATGGCTTAGGGGTCAGGTAATGAAAATCAATAACTAAAATCAAGAAAGGGTGGTAGAGGACATGAGCAACGTAAATTGTCAGGAGCAAAACCAGGTAAGTGGCAGGGGTGATGCTGAGGTTATGATGCTAACCAAAATGGAGCTGTCTGAGATCGTCGCTACCGCGGTAAATGCTGCGCTTAACGCAAGGGAGGAAGTGAGGCCAGCGGCCCCTCAGCCGGTAACCCCGGAGGAGGCGAAGGCTCAGATAAGAGCGGCGGTAGACTCCATCGGGAGGACCGCAGTTGATTGCCTCAAGATCGCAGGCGGAGGGCTACTCGGGGCAGTGGATGAGCTCTTTACCGCAGGTCTGAAAGTAGGGCTTCGAGTCACCGGGAGGATGCGGTAGCGCATACATACAAAGGCCGCAGAGCACATGCAGTGGAGTGGTTCCAACTGGAGCCACTCCATTTAATTCTGATCGGAGAGGAGACCGGATATGAAGAAAGGATTCTCGCTGTATTCCATTAAGCTCGTGAAGTCAAAGGCTGTTCCATATGATAGCACAGGGGTAAGCATCAACAACGCGTCAATAGCAGCAGATGTCGCACGACTATATTACAGAGGCACAGACCGAGAGATCTTTTCAGTCCTCCTTCTCAACACCAAGAACCAGCTCATAGGGGCAAACATAGTGAGCGTGGGGAACTTGAACTCAAGCCTGGTGCACCCGCGGGAGGTATTCAAGCCTGCGATATTGGCCAATGCGTTTGAGGTCATACTCGTCCATAACCACCCGAGCGGTGATCCCACGCCAAGTAGAGCGGATATAGAGATCACCAGGCGCATGATCCAGGCGGGAGACCTGCTGGACATAAAGGTCGTAGATCATGTCATAATTGCCGAGGATCGCTACGTCAGTATGCGAGAAAAAGGCCTGATATTCTAGGCTGAGTATTCAAGACCATCTGGTAGCCATAGGGATGATCCATTAATTCTTATGTATATAGGGCTACGAGGTAATTCCTGCCATATAACAAGCATATCCGGGGAGATAAGATATGTCCGCGCGCCAAGAGCGGGCATTTTCTGTTTATGAGGAATAGAGTGCGAAATCCCAGAGATGAGGGGAGGTCGAGATCATGTTGAAGATCAGATTCCATGGAACGGTCATTATGTGCAAATCCTGCGGGAGTGAGCTATTCGAGGAGGTGATAGATGACCATTGCCAGATATTCCGGTGCGTGAGATGCAGGGAGGTTATCGCCTTCGGCAACGCCGCCCTGGTGAAACGAATCGAGCTGCCAGGGCACCATGCCGGAAGCGAGACCGGCGACCGCTAGTCAATTCCCAAGTCACCATGCATCAGAAACCGGTGGCAAGCATTCATCAGAGCCCCGGAGTATATCCACCCGTCATCAGGGTGGTTTTTGTTTTTCTGGGGATTTATGCGGCAGGGGGACGGCCATGAAGAGCCGTCCCTTCAACTTACAATTCAGGATTGGAGGAAAGAGCTATGGAGCTCACTGAGGATTTCAGGAAGAGGTTTGTGAAAAGGCTTCAGGGGAAAGATTTCATCCTCTATGGTGGCCTGATTGAGCTTGCGAGGGAAAAGGGACTGAGGAGGCTTGAGGTAGGGATAGTCCAGATTCCCTCACCTGAGAACGGTGACTATGCAGTATGCTCAGCAACCCTCGAGGGCGAGGATGGTTCCATTTACCGCGAGGTGGGCGATGCCTCGCCGGATAACGTAAATCGGAATATAGCCCCGCACATCCTGAGGATGGCCGCGACAAGAGCCAAGGCGAGGGCCCTCAGGGACTTCACCGGGGTAGACATGGTCTCTTTTGAGGAGATGGGCGAGATCGAAGATGACAATGACGAAGCGCCTCCTATCAAGCAGGGTAGGGATTCAGAGCCATCCCGGAGGGCTGCCAGATCAGGCAGGAGTGACAGGGCAGCTTTACCCTCATGCGACGGGTGCGGGGCTGAGATAACGCGGTCGGTATATGACTTCTCCATGCGCAGGTATGGGAGGCCGCTCTGCATGGCCTGCCAGAGGAAGGCCGCAGCCGGGTGATCATGAACCCGCCGGCTCCCCACACTATTAATCTGGCCCGCCGGGAGCCACAATCCCGGCCTTAGTCATGTACGGGAGGAGAGATCTCAAAATGAAGGCAGCTGAACTTATCAAAGAAATCGAATCTCGCTTGAAGGAGCTAGGGGCGAGGACCAGGGAAGCCAGGTCCTCAGTCGAAGTTACCCAGTATCTGAAATTCATGAGCCTTTTTCACCACTATAGCTTTCACAACACCGCCTCGATCTGGCTGCATTGCCCTCATGCCTCCCAGGTCGCAGGGTATAAGACCTGGCAGAAGCTCGGGAGGTTCGTCAAGAAGGGCGAGCGGGGCATACCCATCTTTGCACCTTGTCCGGTGAGAAGAATCGCACTGGATGAGGAGGACCGAGAGCGCGAGGAGCAGTTCGTATACTTCAAGGTAGTCTATGTCTTCGATGTAAGCCAGACAGATGGCGCCCCACTGCCTGAGGCACCCATAACGGCCTCTGGGGACGGTAGAGGATTACTACCTATTCTGGAAGAGATAGTAAAGGACAAGGGCATAGCCTGCGAGTACAGGACCCTCCATGGGGACCATCACGGCACAAGCTATGGCGGCAGGATCGAAATAGACGACAGGCTCGATGAAGCGGGGAAGGTGTCTGTAATCACACATGAGCTTGCCCATGAACTTTTGCACCGGGACCCTGAGAGCGCCGGCCTTACCAGAGAGCAGAAAGAGATAGAGGCCGAGGCGGTAGCGTTCGCGGTATGCTCGCACCTTGGAATAGAGACCGCATCCGCCAATTACCTGGCACTGTGGGAGGTTGCTCCAGAGAAGATCATCGAAGCATTCCAGCGGATCCATAGAATAGTCGCAGAGATCATCGAGACAGTCGAGGCCGCCCTGGCTAAGGTCGAAAAGGAAGGCGCCAGCCGGTGATGCTGGCGCTCTTTGTATTTCTCAGACTGGGGGTGATATCTTGCACTTGGATTCAGATCAATCGCGGGCTGTATACGCCCCTTGCGGGCATATCCTGGTGGTGGCTCCAGCGGGAAGCGGCAAGACCAAGGTACTTACAGAGAGGGTGCGCAGGCTCATCGGGGGAGGAGCCACACCCTCATCAATCCTGTGTGTTACCTTCACCAGGAAGGCGGCGGGGGAATTGAAGGAGCGACTGAGCGGTATCCCTGGAATTGGACAGACGTGGATAGGGACCTTCCACAGCATATGCTACCGGATACTCAGGGCAGAATCATCTGCCCTGAGTGCTCTTGGGTATGGGGGCGGGTTTACCATCGTAGATACTGCTGGGACTTTGGCCATTGTGAAAGAGGTTCTCAAGGGCCTCAGTGTTGAGGTAAGGCCCGAAGAAGCCTTACATGCCATATCCCTATGCCGGCTGACACTGAGGGATGATTCCTGCGACGGATTCTTACACAAGGCGGCCTCGCTTTACAGGCGGCGTCTCCTTGAACTGAACGCCATGGACTTCGATGACCTCCTGGTAAATACCCTCTGGCTCCTGCAGTCAAATGACGAGATCAGGTTAAGGTATGCGCAGCGATTTCGCCACGTGCTCATGGACGAATTCCAGGACCTGGACCCATGCCAGTGGGAGATCGTAAAGCTCCTTACCTCAGTTCATGGCAACTTGTTTGCAGTAGGGGACCCACAGCAGGAGATATTTGCGTTTAAAGGCGGGGCTGTGGGAATTACTCTTGAGTATATGCGGAACTCCAGCACCAGAACCTACATCCTCAGGCGGAACTACAGGTCTACGGCCAATATCGTGGCTGCTGCAAACTCCCTGATAAAGCGCGGCACCACAACGGTGCCCATCCCCCAGTTCCCGGTGAGGGACTGGGGTGATCCAATTGACCTATATGTAGCCCCAAATGACTCAGATGAGGCCATATACGTGGCAGAGCTCATCAAGGACCTTCTTCTCCAGGGAATAGCTCCGAGAGAGATAGCGGTGCTCACCAGGACCAGGGCCCAGTTTGCCCCGATCTGCAGGGAGCTTATCCGGGCCGGGGTGCCATATAGGTTCTCGGAAAGCACAGGGCCGGCCAAAGCTGTGAGAATGATGACCATTCATGCGTCAAAGGGTAAGGAGTTCGGCCATGTAATCCTCCCGGGGCTTGAGGAGGGCATTATCCCCCACTTCAGGGCCGCAAACGAAAGCGATGCAGAGGAGGAACGAAGGCTTATGTATGTGGCCCTCACGAGGGCCAGGGATAAGCTCTATCTTTCATACTCCATGGAAAGGGCTCATGGAGGAAGGCCAGAATGCACAGAGCCTTCCAGATTCCTCGATGAGATTGATGAGAAACTCCTGGATATCGTCAACCTCCGGGAGGCAAGTGCCTCATGATTTCTAGAACCTGGCCAGCGACTGTGGGATATGACAAGGCCGATGGTTTGGACTAACTCAATCATAGTAACTCAAGGAGCGTGATTTATATGAGAAAAAGGGCCGTAGAACAACACTGGCGCGAGGAAGACAGCAGGGAATTCCGTAAAAGTAGGAAAGAGATTGCAGCCCGGGCCAGGCGCAGGGCGCGCCAGGAGGCCCGGGCGTGGATAGGCAGATTGTATGGGGCATATGATGTTTCGTCCATTCGAAACACTCTAGCCGAAACGGCGGTGAATAGTGCTGATGGGTAGATTTTAGGCCGACAGGGTCGGCCGGCATCAACCGAATGAGATTCCATTCGTCACGGTTTCCATTTTCCAGCATACAACATCAGGCGCTGAGGTGTTAGCGGCATCTGAGTCGCTAACCTCAGCTTGCCCGATCAGAAAAGAGATGCGTCAAAGCCCGAATGCCAACCTTGAGCCCATGAGTTGAACTCAGCATTAAAGTCTAGGAAAGCGCCTCCCTTAATTGCCTTCCGAATGGCATCTTTACGTCTCTTGCTGATCTTTTTCGCATCCCGGAGAAGTCTATGTAGCCCATACTTTTTCCAATAAATCTTCTCTGTTGAAGAAAGAATGCCCTCCAGTGTCTCGGGAGTCACAAAAGTGAAGCCTCCAAACGGATCACTACCACATGTGCTGCCAGAAAGCCAGTCTCTGAGGTCTGGCTTCTGTCGACCGTAGAAGTGTTCCCCGATTTCAAACCTGATATAATGGCTATTCTTGAGGCCAT
>JABLXA010000026.1 GCA_013178415.1 Bacillota bacterium
TGAAGCGTATAATTATAGCGTAGCTAGCCGTCATCATGCTGTGCCTCCATTATTTGGTTTTTGCTTACCTTAATGGTAGCACAGGGCTAGCTACTTTGTTTAGCGGCAAATGTTGGATACTCACCGCATAACTAACAACCTCACCGCTACCTATCCCAAGAGTTATGCGTGCTAAGAATTTTTTCTCAGCATCTTCGACACCATAAACTTGAACAACGTTGCAGTCCTTGACCCGATGACGAGGGGATTGAAATTGTTAAAGTCAATGGGGTTATGCAAAATTTTCTTTAATTTACCTATTGACATCGCACCGTAAGTCTTACGACAACTACGGGTTTTCAGTCAAGAGGTTGCATCCCATGGCCTGCCTCTCCCTTCATAGAGCGAGAGCAATGCCTCGGCGGTCTTCCGCATGACCAGGCGAAGTTCTGGTGGATCCAATACCTCCGCCGAACTACCAAAGGACCGCAGCCACCGGCGAAATTCGTCAAGGCCTGCGACCACGTCGGCATATATGTACGTAGTGTTGGACTCTCTTTCAAGCCGTGCTTCTCGCCGCGAAGCTGCGCGGTTGGCCACCTTCTCGATCACATTGAAATCATCATAGAATCTCACACAGACTGCCACGGGCTCTTCGTCAACCCCTATGCCCCAAGCCGGGGCAAAGTAGTCCTCCATATTAAAATTCGGCCGCCTGAACGAGGTTGACAGAATCTCTACTCTATCGGTACGGTCAGTCGACAATATAATGATCTGTCCATCCACGACTCCCGGCAGCGGCTGAGATCGCCTTTCGATATAGCGCCCTACCAGGTACCATACTCCCCGCTCATTTTCGAGAACAACGCAAAGAGGCTCCACGACCACAGAAAAAACCGTACACCTAGAGACCGAGGCAGAGCCAACGTTCTTTGGACGATACAGAACCTGCACGTGACGAGCAAGCCTCGCTGCGTCTTCAAACATATGCACGTACGTTTCAATAGCATGGGATTCATAGAATGTACGCAAGCCTTTAATTACCCTGTAACGATTCTCCTCCCCCATCCATGAGCTTGTGCTGACAGTAGCGGAGGAGCCCGGATCATGGTCAGGCCCGGTAGGCCCGGCGAACCCGGCACCGCCGGACATACCAGGCGGGTGCAGCGCCTGGTATGCTTTCTTCATTGCCGATGCGAGGACCGGGTCCTGCACCCCTGCGGCGATATCGAGGAAAGCACGCGCTTCCCGGTCGGTAAACCTCAGCGGAGGCCACAACCGCGTTTCCCCGTCCTGCACGAGTGCCCATCTTATATAGCCATGCCGCTGCGCCTTCGGTAACCCCGAGAGTCCTTTTTCGTCTAGATCATAGAGGGGAACCCCCCAGTCCTCCAGCTTCTTCAGATCACTCGCAATCACCTCGGTGGAAACCACACAGAGTTTGCTCAACTCCTCGACAGTTAAGCCCTCAGGGTGAGTTTCCAGTAAAGATAGGATCCTGCCAAGTCGTTCCACCGGCCACATTTCCAGTAAAGACTCCATCATGCTCAGTCCTTTGGTTCAATCCATTTCCTTTATTCAGTCCCTTATACATCATAATATGGTAGCGCTCCAGCAACTTGCGAGCGCTCTGGTACATGGCGTCCCTTAGACCCACAGGTTCCAGCACTTCTGCCGAAGCCCCAAACCCTCGGAGCCACATTCGAAAGTCGTCAAGGCCCGATATGTCATCCTCAAAGATACAGCTGCCGTCTAAGAGCTCGCATATCTTCCTGTTTCTGCGGTGAACCGTCTCCCTTTGCATCCGGCTGATCACATTAAAATCATTATAGAAGCGAACCTTCACATGAACCTTTTCCCCGCCTTGCACACCCCAACGGTCAGCAAATACCGAACGCAGGTCGAAATCCTCTGGGTAAACATAAGGGATATCCGTGACGGATAGAGATCGTATCCTGTCAAGGCGCCATAATTGTAAGTTATCTGTGGCACCCTGGTTGTATGAAAGGAAATCCCCTTGCCCTGTCCTCGCACCGCCACCATGCATCTCGGAAACCAGGTACCATGCATCCAAAATCCAGTAATACAGGACCCCAAGGGGATCTACCAGCTGTGGTGAACCGCCAATTGGACCGGGCGCCCCCGGAATGGTGGCATCCGCGGCAGCCGCCTCAGGGATGACAGTGCTCGGGCTTTTCCATTGATAAACAACGCGCAGCTTTCTCCGTTGAGAGATAGCTATCTCTACTGCATATAGCATCAAGGTTTCTTGGATGTCCACCCGGGGACGTCTTCCCTGGATAATGCAGTAGCGCGAATGAGTCAGCACATCGGATACAAGTCCGGCAAAGGAAGCCCGTCCCAGTCCAAGCCGAGCGAGGCGCGCAACCTTCGCATACACCCCAGCGAGAGCACTGCGGTCCGGACAGGTCCGCATGCGAAGCTCCAGGTAACCCAATAAGCGGGCCGCTTCTTCGCTGGAAAATTCAGGATTGGAGGCTACCTGGGGCCCCAGGCGATAGCAGGCAGAGGACGAATCTGGCCCAACTCGCTCAATACATCCCTCGGCTATCAGGCCGGCCATGTCGCGTTCCCTGGTTCGTTCTGAGATATCTGCATGGCGTTGCCTGGCCATGGCAATGAGTTCATCGCGACGGGCGATACGCCGGCACCACAGGAAATTAAGGTAGTCCAGCGCCCTCCATTCCTTATCGGTTACGGGCGTAGCTTTCATTGAGAGAACATGCTCCATACCGGCCTGCTGTCCTGACTTATGTGACCGGACAGCTACAGCTGGGATAGCCTGTGCCGCGGCGCGCGTGGCGGCGCGCGTCCTGAATGGGCCGGTCGTCGCGCCGGATATCGCCCTCAGCCATCGCTGTAGAGTGCGCCGCGAGACACCAAACCGCTTCGCTAGTTCGGCAGTATTCAGCGGCTTACCGTCCCGTAATAGCGCCTCGAGTTCCTGATAATGCTCAGGTAGCTTGTTCTTCTTCAGTATAGCTTCCTTCATAACAAGGCCAGCCTCCCGACTCCCGGGCGAATGAGGGGTTACGAAGCGTCTCATGGAAAACCTGCCTGGCAGGAGATAGCTCAATTATAATGCGACCCCACGAACATCATGAAAATATCCCATAGCCTACTGCGGTTTTGCCGCCGACCCCGAGGGTTTGCAGCGCGTCCATCAGCAACTTTGCCTCCTGGTCCAGGTCCTCAGGATGCCACCCGCCACATGCAGGCAATAAGATAAACTCAAATTTTTGCCCTGCCGCCACAGTCAGAAACGGGACCGGGACCGGCGAGTAATAATCAGCAGGCGGGGGGCCCGCTGGATCACGGTAATAAGGACCATAATGGGGGTTTACGATGTCTATCTCCAGAAGCGGCCTGGACACAGGAAGTCCATCTAAAATGATGAGCCGCCCGCAACCGTGTTCATCAGTATCGCCGAAGAGTTCAAACACGCGTTCGCGGCTACCCAGCGCGCCCCATCCCTTCACCTTGTCATTCCCTGGATCCGCCCAGGCCCGGAGCAAACCCTTGATGGAGGAGCCTGGTATGTACGGCACCCCCAGCGTACGGTGGAATATGAACCCGGTCTCAAAGGGGTGCTGGCTCCCAAGCCCGATAACCAGCCGGCTAGCGGTTGTAGCCTGGAGCACCTTACCTCCCAATCTACAGGCCAGCGTTCTTCTTCGCTGGTGTAGATCTAGAAGGAGGGCGCCAACTTGCTTGTGCTGCTGTAGATGATCCGCTATCTGATCCACCAGGAAGTCCCTGAATCCTTTTTTTTGTGCTTTCCATTTTTCTGCACCGAGGTCGAGGTCCTCTTCTGGCCAGTGTGGCCAGAGGTTAATAAACTTATCGTAGATCAATCCTACATTGGCGGTCCCAGCTTTCAACCCCTGAAGGCCTTCCAGTGCCTTACGAATTCCCGGAGGAACCAGATACATTATCCTTCACCCCGCTTCTCGAGTCCGAGACCGGCTTTAGGAAAGCAACTGCAAACCGCTTGAGCCAGGCAAGGAGCGCCAGGCTCTCCTCCTGCGCAGCTAGGTACTGATCCGTATTGCCATCTATGATAAGCCCCAGGAGACCTCTTTGCTGATCCTGGCTCGGAGTATACAGGTGCCGTTTATCAGTAAGCCACCCAGACAGGTGGTTATATAGGAGCCACGAGGCATCATGGTGGTGATTCCCTCTTCCATTTTGGCAGTTATCAAGCCAGAATGCCACGGTCTGGCCCAGCCCGTTGGCGATAATCATGGCAGGCGCGCCTTGCACAAGCGTTACGTACTTCGCCTGTTGGTCGCTGTTGACCTTTAACATTTCCTTGACGTAGCTCAATGCGTACGAAGCCCGCTGTTGCTCCAACAGCATCTTTACAACCCCCTCATGACACGATTCGATTATGATACGGCCCTGACAAGACACCAGCCCTGGCCGACTGTCTCGTTACCCCCTATACGCAAGAACCCATCAGAGAGCACGGTACCCGAGAGGTAATCCATGACATCCCTGGCATCCTTGATATCTGAGGCGGCCTGGGGTGAACGTGGTTTTCGCGCCATCAGGATCGAGTAGAACACAGTCTCCGGTGGAATAGTCTCCTCATACCACAGGTTCCCGCCATCCCCGGTTGTCGTTTTTCGTTCATTAAGTGCTATACGCGCGGAGACCTGTGTCCCGTAGCGAGCGAAATAGGAAAAGCGGTTATCACTCAGGATAACGAAATCCCTTTTGAATTTCTCAAAATAATGAGGTCCAATGCTGCCAGGCAATAATTTCTGGGCAATCTCCTGGGCTATTGCACTGGCCTCATTTGACTCACTCACTCTGAAATCTACATCCTCCAGCACCAGTATATCAGGGAGGCCAGCACCTGCGGGTACAAATGCTTGACTATTTTCTATCGGCCTGGGCGCTACCAGGTTCAGCTCGATTCCGGCTATCTCGGCGTCTCGCGCCAGCCGCTGCAAAACGAGTGGGCAGGTCGTCCACATGAATGTGTTTGTCACAGAACGGACCGGCATAGCGAGTAGTCTCGCATCACCTACCGAGAGACATCCCGCATAAGCTGACTCCTCTGCGCCGCCGGTTTCTGGGCCGAAGACAATCACAACTCGAGGATCCTTCTCCCCGTTCTCTCCATTCCGCTCAGCCTTTTCGCGCAGGCTCCCCTTCAGGCCCGAGCCTGCAGCATATGGGAAATCCGTGTGAACCTCTCTCTGAACCGGAAGGTCCACTGTCCCGGTAGTAGAGCCAGAACCGGGGTGCAGGAAGGTGGTTGCGTAGAATACCAGCACTACATTTTTCTCTTGCATCGCAATTCCTCCTCGCATTCTGTATTAGTCTTGCTTTGCGACTCAGCGCCACGTCCCGGGCTTACCAAGCCCCCACCATTACCTCGCCAAATCCAATACGTGTCTCGCGCCCCAGTTTTACACCATGGAGCGCCTCCACAATCTCTTCTCCCACGGCCCGCGCTTCAAAAAAGAACACGCTGCCGGCGGGGATGACGTGCTCCATTGGGATAGACTCTCCGCGCCCTTCACGAGCTGCCATGTTCCATCCACCAATCCGCTGCGGCCTGGGTTGACAGGCTGACACCAGTATAGCGCCGAGATCTTTAGGGAGGCCCGAAAAGACAACGGACGAATGCCCAAATGGAGACCGGAGTTTCACAATACCCAGAGTCCCTCCAGTCACGGGGAGGATCGCACCATCTAAGTCCAAGAGACCAGGTTGCAAAAAGACCAACTTAAACCGGCCTCCAGCTGCGTCGATTTTCCGGGCAATGTGCTGTTTCAGCCCGGGATCCCCGAGATTCGCATTCCATCCAGCGGCAGCCGCCCTGTCTAAATAAGACAGCCGCTTTTCTCCGCCAAGAATCTGAATCCTGGATGGCTGCGTCTGAGGGGGAACGCCTGACACCCATTCAGCAAACTTGTAACCCTTCTTTAGACGCACATGTCCGAGGGAATAGAGGAGTCCGGTCTTCACTGCACCCGTTGCATTATTGCGCCCGATCCCTGTGCGGTTTTCATTCCCGAAAATATTCCCTGCGTGACGCAGGTCTTTCCTATGGACTTCCCCACCTTTGAGATACTCGATGAACCCCTCTTCGGTGATCCAATAATCTGCAAGATCCTCTATTCGTTCATGTTCAGTGGTACCTTCCGAGGCTCGCTGGCTCCCGGAACTCCTCTCCGTCACGTCCTCATCTAGGATCCGCGGCAACCTGACCGAACCGAGGTCGCATACTATCTCCTTGCCCCCCGGAGCCAGCCTGACCAGTTTCTCCCCTTTGCACACAAGGTCCCTTGGAGCAGGAAACAGCAGTGTTGAGGGCCCACCTCCGATATCTTCTGCTATCACGGGCCCTCGAAGGTCGAGTTTCATATCATCGTAGCACCCGGCGGATCCAACTGTGGCCAATACCTCACATAGTGACGCTGGTTTACCACATATATTGCAGTAGTCCTTGTAATATGAATCCCAATCCACCCCATGGGCAGCCAGTATGGCTGTGCGGACAAATCCCTGCATGATGCGTGGAGATGGGGGGAAAATGGAATGAAGATAGCCACCTTCTCCTGCGTTAAATGGCATGCCACCACCGAAGTAGACTGTATCCCGCGGCGTCATATACCACAGTTCTGCTGCGCCCATTGCCCTCACACCTCTTTTTGCGCCAGGAATCTAGCCAGTATGAAAGCACCTGGCTCTATTCGCTGCTTATAGCTGACCTTATATTCCCCGGAACCGCTCCCGCCCCTTTCCCAGGACGCTGGCTTGGAGAGCCTTATGAGAAGTCGGACACGTTCCCGCGCTTTCCGCTCGACCTCATGAGGTTCCTCTTCCTTTTTTCCTATCTCTCGATTGTCAAGGTATTCAGCGACTATGATGTCCTCGAGGTCCTCATCGTCCAATTGGATCTCCCCGGGAGCACCGGGCTTTTCAGCCTCTCTGCAATCGGATGAAGGTCCCTCAATCAACTGGAAGATCTCCCGGAGTTTATAAAGGAATTTGGATGAGTACTCTCCGCTGGATATCCCGTCACCGAACTTCTCGAGGTCCTTTATGAAACTCATCGGCCTTCTCTCTCCGTCGCCGGCCGGGTCTTCCCATGGTCTCGAGAAAGTGAGATCAGGACCACCGCGTCTCCAGATTCGCACAGCGAATGCATTCCTACCTGCAGCATCCTTTGCCTCTTTGTCCAACAGCCGGTGCGCATCGGCTACTACTTGCTGGAGGGAGGAGTTCATGTGGGCGAATATGATACCCGCTGAAGTGGTAGCTGTTACCTCCGGTACTGCCTGCCGGAAGCATTCCAGGTATAGATCACGTAGATCCAGGGCGCAGTTGAGCGCAGAGCCCACCGGCAAGATCGCCAGGACATCATCGCCGCCCGCGTAAATGGTTTCACCGTCGTAACGATGCACGATTTCAGGAACCTTGTGGCTGAATCGTGACAAGGCCATAGATATCTCGCGCCTTTCACTGGCGTGCCGGGACAGGAGAGCTCCCATCCAGTCACCGTCCATCACGAGGAGGGCATAGTATGGTGATGGCCCTTCAGGGAAACCGGTCAATTTCTGAAGCTCAACGAGGGCCTCGAGCAAAGGCGCCCGTCTTTCTGGACGACGTAGCAAGTCCTTTTGCGCCTTTATAGATTCGGGGAAATAGACATGGCCGTTGAATCTTCTCAACTTGTTCAAGTAGCCTTGTCCCAGCCTCTCTCCAGCGTCCCCCGTGCTGACCCGCGTCCTAAGGTCTTCACATTCGAACTCGCTGTCCTCCGTCGTTCCCTGCGAACTTCTTTCGGTGCTAACGCCAGCCTGCTCTGCCTCAAGAATAAATCTCTTGACGGCCTCGATAACTGCGGGATCCTCTGCGGCCATCTGCGCGACCCTTTTTAGCCAGTCCCGGGCAGCCATATGCGGAGTGGAAGGGAAGTATCTTCTCTCCTCAAGGTCGGGAATCTCACCGGAGATCCATGGGAATAACCGCTTTATAGTGCATATGGCGCAGAGACGTTCACTACCGTCTAATTCAAACTGTGGCCCGAGCCCCGCCGAAGCAACAGCGTAAGCGAGCTTCGCCCAGTACTCCCGTACCTCCCTCCTTGTTGCGCACTTAGGTGCAGGTGACGCATCCCTTTCCCAGCGGGGTGGCGACTGGCAGGGCGGGGATAATGCCTCCCTTTCTCCACAGACAGTGCAGCGCTCTCCCGGTTCCGCGGGAGGGAATACAATTCTCCATTGCTTGCGCTCTTCCATTGCAGCGCCATTTCCTGCGACCCACAGGACCTCCCAGAGGTTCTCAGTCTGGCGCCGCCAAACCTCTTCCTGGACCGGTCCCAGGAGCGTCTCCCCTTTATTAGCGATCCTGGAGAGAAGACCCCAAACCTTGTCCACGATCCTTTTCCATGTAGCAGAAAGTCTCTCTTCCGCCATCCTGGCAAGTTTCTCGGGACAATCGCCATCAGCCTGGAATCTATTAGGAAGCGACCCTATCAGGTAGGGTCTCAGGTCCCCTATCCTGGGTGAGCCTGTCTGATATTCATTAGCCTTTCTGACATCCTGAATAGACTTGGACTTGCCCTCCTCCGACGATCTGCAGGCCTGGATGCCAATCAACATCTCCATCAGCGGATCGCTCTCGACGCATGGAAAGGTCACACGCCGCCGGATCGGCAACATCGCCGAACCCGCAAGGTATGAGAGAAGGTAAGAACCCGCCCAGAGATCCCGGGTCTTCTTCGCCTGCGCCACGAACGCCTGCACAGGAGAAAAGGTGAATTGGAGACTCTGCTGCGGCTCCTCGTTCGAAATGATATCTTCACCGGTCATGGCAGTGTCACCTCCACAGCGCCTTGATGCGTAAGCCTCCTGAGGAAATCCTCGATCGGGGCGTAATCATTGGCGGAAACAGGAACCTTTACCTCTGTGTTTCTGCCACGCACTTCGCCTGATATACTGATCCTGGCGCCTGCAGGTAGGAATTCGCAGGGCAAGAAGGTCAATACCGGCACGTACTGCGTCACCTTGTCGTTTTTTAAAGGATGAATATGAATGAAAAGTGGACTCGCGCGGCGCCCAGAGGATTCACCACCGCCGCCGGCCACATTTACAGACGCCTTTCTGCTGTCCTTAGGAAGACTGGTAAAAAAGTAGTTGTGGGGCAGTCCGAATACCACGCGGCGGGGAGCCTTATCAGCTTTGCCCTTTGTAAGAAAATCGGCAATCAGGTCGTGGTCATCAGGGAAGTTCCTCTGCCTCTTGAAAGACCTGAAATTCAACATTTCGGCCCCCACATAAGCTAGGGCCTGTTCCCAGCTATTCTTGGGCTGCGCGACTACTATTTTCGTGCCCTGGCAAAACCTGGTGTAGGGAATCTCATCATCTTGTCCACCGTTTTGTCCACCGTTCGCCGTGTCCGTCCCGGTATCGCTGGTGGACTGGTTGCGCCAGGCAGAAATCAGCCCTCTCAGCAAACGTGCCAATTCCACTGGGGTTCTGACGCTATCAGCGGCAAAGATATCCGGGACCCGCAGGCCGGTCACATCAAGGTGTTCAAGCCCAATAGAACCATACCCACGCCTGCTCCGCGACCCGGCACCGCCAAAGTGCCAAAAAGCCCAGAGGCTTCGTAATACCCATTGAATATCCTTAGGGTCAGCTTGCGGGTGGAAGGTAAGGTCAAGCTGGAATGTGGAGCCCGGCGCGAAGCATTCGCGAACCGGAGTACAGCCATTCGGACCCGTCGACTTTGTCACACCATATCCAAGGTAGGCCAGGCCACTCCCAGACCATTCATGCCCCTTGGGGAGGCTGGAAACCTTCTGAACTGACAGTTCCCTGACGTTCAGCAGGACTAGAGACTGTCCTGCCGGCTGCCCCGCAGAATCCTTAAATTCCGATGTGCTGCCAAATATCCTGGCTTCCTGCATACAGTCAAACCTGAGCGTACGGAACCAAAACCTCAGGAGCCCTTTAAAGCTAGCAGCACGCAACTCCGCCCGGGTATTCTGCGCGCCCCCCATGAAGAGCGGGGTCGTAACTCGCAATACAACACTTACTTTCCTCAATTCCCGCACCACCTCGCAATCGAGATCTTCCGGCGCACCGACACAAGCTCGAACCTTAGTCCGTAGCCCTCCGCCACAAACCCGGACCCGGGCCCGTAGCTCGCCAGTATCTGCACTTGATGCTCATTGCTAGACTTGACCCTATCCAAAATCTCCTTCTGGGGAATCCGCCAGGAATCGGTGTTCTAAAAATTCTTGCGGAATTCATTCCGTAATAAGGTAGAATGAGACTCTAATCTGCTGCATCTGAAATTGGGTTGGAGATCGCCCCACTTTCTGGAATAATTCGACGCCATTCCCCATATTCCTTTATCGAAATGTCCTTTAGATTGAGCGGGTTCCCGCAGGAATCGCATAGTAGAGGTGTTCGGGAGGTTGCATTGCCCGGGTACGAAGCCTCTCGACATAGATCAAGCCAGATAGATCAGGCCAGAAGAAAAATTAGGATTAATCAGAACCCTGCGGCCACAGGCAAAGGGACTGAGTCACCGATTGACCAAACCGGGCAGCTCCGGTGGCACGATAATTTGTACAAAATACCTATCCTTGCGGAGGAAAACCCCGCCCAAGGTGGAATATTTAAATAAGGATAGAGGGCTGAAGGTTCTGATAAATCTGTATTGATGTCAGGAGCGCGCCTTATTGCGATTCCCGGCCTTATAACGAGGGGATCGAGATGTTGCAACCCTTACCCTTAGCCCGATGACGAGGGGATTGTCGCACGGAGGAAGCAATGAAAAAGGAATGGGAAGTGGGAAGATGAATACGGAACAAGTTTACCAGGAACGGCTTCGGCGTTATGTGACGGCGATGCGAAACGGGAAGCCCGACCGGATCCCGATCCGGCCGTTTGCCGCCGAATTCACAGCCAAGTTTGCAGGCTACACCTGTCAAGAAGTGACGCATGATTATGAGAAGGCTTTCGACGCGGTCCGCAAATGCGCTGCCCACTTCGATTGGGATGCTGTTGTCGGCAATATGGTCTATGTATGGACCGGGCTTACCCAGGCCATTGGCTTGAAGTACTATGGGGTTCCCGGGATCGATCTGCCCCCGAACACAGGCTTTCAGTATCGCGAACCCCCGGAGGGCCAGGCGTTCATGCGGGCTGATGAGTACGACCAGCTCATCGAGGACCCGACCGGCTTCTTGTTTAACGTTTGGCTGCCACGCGTGTCGCAAGATGTGTGTCCCCCGGGCACACCCGCCACATACCGCAATAACCTATCCTTCCTGAAGGGCGGGATGGCGATGATGCAATACTTCAGCGCCCTGGGGGAGCAAAGTGCGCGCCTGCGGTCGGAGTTCGGCATGGTGTCGGCTATTTCCGGCATATTGAAGGCCCCGTTTGATATACTGGCAGACAAGCTGCGCGGCTATGTTGGGCTTGCAATGGATATGCTCGAGCGGCCGGATAAGGTGCTTGCTGCCTGCGAAGCCCTGATGCCGCATCTATTGCACGTCGCTCTCGGCGGCGCAGACCCCGAGAAGAACGTCCCGGTAGGCCTCTGGATGCATCGCGGCTGCGTCCCATTCTTCTCCCCGGAACAGTTCGATTCCCATTACTGGCCGACCCTCAAGCCGGTCATCGAGGAGCTGTGGGCGCACGGTCACCAGACCCTCTTCTATGCCGAAGGGGACTGGAACCGCCATCTCCACCGGTTCGCCGAGCTGCCCGATGCGAGCATCGTTTATCATGTCGACAGGGGCGACATCTTCGAGGTTCACAGGAAGCTCGGCCATAAGTTCTGCCTGAGCGGCGGCATACCAAACCTCATCCTGGCCATAGGGTCGCCGGATGAGGTCCGGGACCATTGCAAGAAGGTAATCGACGGAGTAGCGCGAGACGGGGGCTACATCCTCGATGCCAGCGCCATCATCCAGAACGACGCCAGGGTTGAGAACATTGAGGCCATGACGGATTTCGTCAGGGAATATGGTGTCTACTCATCATCGAGTTCCCCCCAGGGTTCTATCACTGCCCATGCTGGACCGGAAAAGGAGAAGGCGGACCTTGCCCCGAACCTGGACCCGGGCGACCGGATTCCGGGATCCGCCGGGTCGAAAGCCGCCCTCGGCAAAGCTGCTCCCGGTGTCTGCATCCCCTGGGATGAGAAAGCGAAGGAACTCCCCTACATTACGGGCGATCCCGATCTCGCCCGGCAGATCTGGGAGAAGATCGATAACCTTGGCCACATGTACATCTGGCATTGCCTGGTGTCCTTCTAACACTACAAGTCAGCGTGACGAGTCAGGAAAACAATATTGTCAGGGATACCAGGGACGCTATTCAGACTCGAGTTCGACATCGGGAGACTCCTCCAGGTCAGCTTCGGTTATGTTCGCTTTGGCCATAACCTCTTTTAATGAGAGAAGCTTTGCGTTAGTAGGATCAGCGGCGGACATAACACGGCGGAGCGATTCAAGCTCCAGGAGGAGCTCGGAGCTTTCTTGAGCCTTTTGCCAGAGGGCCTCAAACTTCTCATAATCCATTATAGTAGCCTTAGGTTTGGACCCTGAGAACATCACAAGGTAGGGTTGATGCCGTAGCTTTGATTCCACCTGTGATCTCCATTTGCGCTGAACTTCGCTGGAACCTATTATTTGCTCTTTCGTAAAGGTCGGTTTCGTAAATTTACTCAAATTAGGCACCCCCGAACTCACCGTAAATCCTCCTTCCTATCGTATGGATTGCTGAAGCGAAATATGAATAGCTCACGTAGTTATTATCACATTGAAATACATGAATATCAAGTAGTTTCTTTATACCTGAAGAAAGATAAGGCAGGACAGGTTAAGGCTCTCATATCGATGGCTAGTAGAAGGTGGATACAGGAGGCAGCGTACAGTCCTTACATGATGTAACCAGAACGATGCCAGGGTTGAGAATATTGTATTAATTCAAATAACTCCTGGGCGAGGGGGCCTGTTGTGGGTACTGGACAGGGTCTATTCCTTTCCAAATATCCTTGTCCAGGTTACGGAGCGTAGCCGCAAGATCCTTGGGTTTCTTCATCATGTGAAGAGAGTCCCCCGCTCATCCATTTCAATAAGGATCTCATCCACTTCCTGGATGTCTATTTTATGTCGAATGCTGACTGGTAGTATCATAGTTCCACGTTTTCCAATTCGAACCACAGGCATACTAGATCACCTCAACGAATTATTTCCCACGATTCCTTCATAAAACAAGGACTGTGCCGTTACTTGTCGAATATTTGGGAGTAAAAGATGCCATGAGGCCATGTGAACCCACTTTCTGAAAAGCGGGTTTTTGTATATCACCTCATACATACATTTTTATTTAAGTAAGGTATTTCAGACTCGTCACAGGCTGAATTATTCCTGGAGGCTTATTTTGTGGCTATCAAAGGTTATTATGTAAAAGCTTTGAGGGATTACGGGTTTCTTGGTGTTATAATGGGATTTTTCTTCGGTTGGCTTCTAACATTCCCGATGCTTGGTCCATCTCTCATGGCCCTCGCTGCCAGCCGGGGTGTAGATTCAACGAACATCGGGGTTATATTCATAGCATTTCACGCCTTTGGCCTGGTAATATACGGCATATGGGGTCCACATTGCCGCACGCAGTTTGTATATAGAATGAATTATATGCATGTTACTGGCAAGGTGGCTGATGCTGTTGACAATATTATTATTGACAATATTATGATGAAGCTCTCCTGCCTTCTGTGCTTTGGGTTAACCCTGGCCTTCATATCTACCCATCATAATGCCTGGTTGTGGCTGGCCTCCATGCTGGGCTTGGCGTCCTCCCCATTTGTCATAACTGTGGCTTCTACAATTGCCCGAGCTGTCCCGCTGGACGAGCGGGGCCGGGTGCTCTCGTTCGCCATGGTTATCGCCAATATCATATTCTATATTCATACCGCGTTTGGGCCCTTTCTGAGGCCCTCTCTAGTTGCGCCTGCAAGCGCGGGCTGGCTTCTTATTCCATTAGTTATTCTTCATTTTAATCTTAGGCCGTCATGTGTGCGGGAATGGCGTTATTCTGGAGCTTATGGGGAAGAGCGCGGGCATGGAGTGAGAGATTTCCCGTTGCATTTAGCCATTCTGATAGTAAGTTTTTACGTTATAGCAGGGTTCGCGTACCAGGTTATCTTCCCCACCCTCGCTTCAGTTCATAATCTCGACAGATATTATAACGCCTTGCCATATATTTTCGTCAGTATACTCGGCGGGCAAATCTCTGATAGCGTTGGGAGACGCCCGCTCGCGTACGCTGGTTTCATAAATCTTGGGGTAGCTACGGCCATCTTCCCTCTCATGAAGGGGGCCTCGGGATATTTTATAACCCAGACGCTCATCCAGGGGGCATATGCTTGCATTGACCTTTTCATCTGGGTCACCCTCGCTGATATCGCTCCCAGGGACCGGGCTAGTTGGTACTATGGTATAGGTCTCGGTTTGAACGTGCTGGCTATCTTCATCGGCATGTTTCTAATTCGCCTTTTTCTACACATGCCTCAAATGGACCTTGAAGAAACGTGTTTGGCCGCGAGCATTATAATGTTTTTGGGCGTTCTGGGGCTAGCCGGGCTCAAGGAGACATTACAGGGCCAGCCTTCTATTGGGAAAAAGGTTCAATTCCCTATTACCAACGAGGGTGATGATAATTCATGTGCGATGATGTCTTCTGTTTCTGCTTTATCCTCATCGCGAGCACCGAAAGGGCTAGAAAATGTTGTAGATCAATATATTCTAGCTTTGTTGGGCTCAGAGTATAACCTCACTCCTCGTGAATTAGAGATCACAGGGTTGCTTCTACAGGGTTTATCTAACAATGCAATAGAGAAGAAACTTCTCATTTCGAAGGGAACCCTCAAAACACACCTGCGACATATCTTCCAAAAGATAGGTGTAGCCAACCGTAAAGAGCTCCTGCTCCGCTTCACACATTTTTTAATCTCTGATTTGGGTCCCAATAACCGGTAAAATGCCCCTCCCAGGGTGTGCTTCTGGGGGCATCCTAACTAAATCAGTGCGCATAAATCTTTACCACTTATGGGGATCACCTTCTTGATATTACTACCATACCTCATACCTCGGGATGATAGTAATATTTTGATTTCCGGAAGGATGCGATAACAGGCGGTCATCTTTACATCATCCCTAAGGACGATTGACAAGGTGAGGAGTAATGGCACATTCTGAATTAAGGCATTTTGAAAGATAGTAATAGGTGACGAAGGAAATAGACGAGCGGCCTTCTAACCAGAGTCATTGCGCCGCCAGGGGGGATAACGCTAAGAGGGTAAAGGACGAAGGGTACGAGGTCTGGGTGAATACGAAAACATAGCCAGAGTTGGAGCCAATGAAGACTGCCCTTTACCCGGTCGCTTGGGGCTGTTCGAGGCAATAGCGAGACCGGCCACTGGCCATCCTTACTCTGCTCTTCTGGTGAATGTTATAGCTTTATGTTTTTGCAGAGTTGGGGAAATGAAACGAGTAGGAGCAAGGTGGTGGGTGGATAGATGCTATGGGGGCGACGATTGAGGCGATATTATTATACAGAATATGGGAAATTTATGGCTTATCTTTTAACTTCATTATTAGCCTTGATGTTGGTGGGTTTGATAGCCTTATTAATTCGGTTTATGACATAGGAAAGGATCTATATTCATTCTTCGTTTCAGGGGAGGAGATGATAATTTGAAATCCTTTCGCGTTTCGACGATCGCCTTCTGGTACCTTGTCGCAGGCGCATTATTCGCCGTTATCGTGATCTCATTATCAGGGTGCTTCGGGGGTTCTTCTCCCTCCGCGCCACAGTCAAACGTCATATCCCTTAGCGGGACCGTAACCGCTCCGTCTGGGACTCCTGTCGCTTTTGTGCAGCCGTCATTTTTCGACAGACTGGTAAGGTTAGTGGAGAGCGTGGCATACGCCGGAGTTAATGGAAACCCAGTCCAGGGTGCAAGGGTTGTTGCCACGAACTTTGCTGACGGTAAGCAGGTTGGGACCATCGCTTCTACTAATAGCAATGGAATATATACGATTTCTCGCGTACCGAAAGGGATAGATGTGGTAATCATTGCCACCAAAGAGGTCAATGTCGCGGGGACCAAGAAACAGATAAGACTTTCCGCTTTAATTCCTAACGCAGGAAATCAGTCCAGCATAACCCCTGATATAGATGCAGTCTCCACCATTGCGGCCGAGACATGGGGGAAACGACGTGGGGAAGGTATCGACATCCTTACAGAAGATGTAAGAAGCACGTATGATGCAGCAAGAAAATATGCTGATTCTCATCCCTCCATTGATCTTACAGTTGGCGGTTCGCTTATCGGGGAAAATTATGGTGCAGGATTGCAGGAAGGAGCTAATGCAGATGAGGTTGAAAATAGCGTGCCTTCCACCATTAACCCCGCGGTTGCGCCAGCAAAGGCTATTGTTCAAGACCTGCGAGACGCTGGACTTACTGTCAAGGGCACTTATGAAGAGCAAATTAAGCTTCAGAAGGAGAATATAGAACAAAAAGTTGCCCCGTACCTCACAGCTGTTGGAGATTACCTTCAGGCGATTCATCCATATGCACTTAACGGGAATTTGTTTACACTGGAGCCCGGGGAGTATACAGAGGAAAAGGTCTATACTACTTATGCGGCGAACCCAGAGGGTGCCTATAAAACAGGCACGTGGAAAGTAACCATGGAGAAAGGGCTCGTTAAAGGGCTCATTGGAGAATACACAGTATCATCCTTGTATGAGAGCCCCGCCAGCGGAGTTAGTGTCCCGAAAAGCGTAACCTTTAAGATCATCGATCCTAAAAATGCTTCCCTAACCTTTTTCGGGAAGCTTACTATGAATTACG
Organism: Bacillota bacterium; assembly: GCA_013178415.1. Classification (NCBI taxonomy): domain Bacteria; kingdom Bacillati; phylum Bacillota; species Bacillota bacterium. The sequence goes on from JABLXA010000026.1 coordinate 16,911, forward strand.
CGGACATGAACATGGTTATCCCTGATTCTCCGCAACAGATTACGATCTCCATGCCCATCTCCGGACACCTGGAATTCACTCTTCAAGACCCCAAGCAGGTGCTTCTTGTAAATGCCACCACCTTTAAGGGAGACTACTCTGGAGAATTTAACTCAGATGGGTCCCCAAAACAGGTGAGCTTTAATGGATTGTTTACGTCTAGTGCTATTACGGCCTCCGGCAAACTTGATATCAAGCATGAGGAGAATTCCGGTGGGAGTATATCATTTGACGGCACTATAACGACCGCAACTGCTATTATCAAGGGAAGTCTCTCGATTGAACACTCGATTGAACAGAGTTCTGTAAAGGCAAACGCCGAATTTAAAGACCGCAAGGTGACTCCCACAGTCTTGGATGGCAGCTTCAACCTCACGATATCAAATGCCAATGCATTCCACTTTGAACAGCCGATAAGCCAAAATAACTGGCCTATGGGAATAGTTGAATTTGACGGGTCAGTGAAGGCACCGGGCCATCCTGAGGTTGAAGCCGAAATATGCATCAAGACTAACGAATATCAGGTATTCTCATCAGATGTTCATTATGGTCACGGCGCAAGCACCCTGGATGGAACTATAACCTACAATGGTGGTAGTGGAGTTGCTACCATGGCGTTCAAAAACCAGGCCAAACTCGTAGTCTCGATCGACGTCAGCGGGTTGAATCAACCAGGCCAGGCTAAAGCTACAGGTACGATAAAGGATTCCAGTTCCAAGCTGCTCGCGCAAATAACAACGGACAAGGGCATAATAAAGGTCACATATGAGGATGGTTCTTTTGAAACCCTTTTTTAGGGAGCTCACCGTTGAAGAGAACGCTAGAAACAGCATCACTGGGTGTTGTCACGTGAGGGCTATCTCACCTCGGGAGGGCGACATGCCCTCCCTTCCGATTTTGGATGCGAAGATATCGAGAAGGCCCCGTATAGCAGGGTGTTTTGTGATTTTTCTCGTGCTTTACATCGGTGTCTTCCTACCCCAAAAGATTCAGGCGCAATCATGGGGATCGACTTTGATTGGCGACGACCGCAGCCTTCTTTCTCATTGCTTCCAGCTGGTCGCTGATAATGAATCCAAAATACCTCCTGTGCTAGCTAACGAGTATTCAGGATATATAAATCTAAATCCGCGGGTGATAAGACCAAGAGTCGAATTTTTTCTATCGACTAACTTGTTCCCTGTCGCAAGACTATTGAATCCCATGGCCACGGATCTCGGGGAGATGGGTCCCGCGATATCAGAAGAGTCAACCTCGGGCCAGGATCACGGCATCTTTCTTGCCCGATATGCAACTCTTATAGACCAAGATTTTCGTAGAGAAGTGGGGGAAATCAGCGCGGTGCAGGCAGGGTCAATCGGCGTGTGGCTCAACCGTTACGTAGGCCTCCTGTTTCACCAAGATTCTCTTGATGATCTTATTGCAACTAAGGACGCGGTGAGGTGGCTAAGGCAGATTGGTAGTGACACGAGTAACACAGGTAATGAGATGATTTATGAAGTAGGCATCCGCGGCCGCCAATCATCATATCATGGTCTCACTCTTCTGCTGGGAAGGGATTACTTGATCGGTCACAGGCCGGTCGCCTTAGGATGTAGCATATGCGAAATTCGAGGGAGAGCCCTTAACGACCTGGAAATTAGCGGTACCGGCACCATTTCACACGATAGACAGATGGGGCTCGTCGCGTTCATGCGTGAAAAAGAATGGATCGAAGATAAGGCCGCGGGGCCTGCTTACGGTTTCTCCTTTGACATTGCTGGTGCAGTTCGTATTACCAGGGATGCCATGTTGGGTGCCCAGATCCATAATTTCGTTGGATTCATGAAGTGGAAAGGCGCTAAATGGACTGAGGGCATCATAAATACGAACACCATTACTACTGATAGTCAGGGGTATATCACCCATGCACCTACCATAATTGGAAGGGAATTTCGGAAAGATATTACAGAATTTCCCGACCAAGGCCTTGAATTGGCATTGAAACTGCGTAGATCTTCTGTCAGCGACCTGGATATAGGATTGTGGTACGGGGGGAAGACGCTTTTACCTTTTGGTCGGGTATCTTTTAGAGATATAGGCAGAGGGCCCGGTTTTGGAATTGGGTACCTGCCTGCGCCTGAAGCGGGAGATCGTATGGTCTGGTCGGTTGAGTTATATAAAGATGACTGGAAGCTGGTAGTAACTTCTGATGCCTTTGATCTGAGCCGTTGCGAAGTGGTTGGGGCTCAATTTGAAGGTACAATAAGATTTTAGCGCCCTGCCTGATCAGTGGAGCGCCACCTTCCTCGCTCCGAACCATTCCCCGGCCCGCGCCGGGAGTCTATGTATATCAATATCATGATACATAAAATCAATCATCAGGTAGAGCAAGGTGGTTTTCTCGCTTTCTCGCCTCGCCCGCCCGTTGCCTCACGTAAAAATATGCTTGAAAGGCCCGTTGCTTTTCCATGCAAAATATGGTATAATTTATTCGACATTTTAAAACTAAAGATGGGGAGTTGCGGCAAGGAAGCCTTTGCTGCGTAAAACCTTCAAGGTGCCAAGGTTTGGTCCGATGCGCCGGCCATCACTATCAGTCGAAGTAGGTGGGGCAAGGGACACCCGAGGACAAGCCCTAAGTAAGATGGAGGTGTCGAGATATGCCTGATTTGATACCATGGAATCCGTGGAGGGAGCTGGCAGAGTTCGCAGACGCCTTTGAACGCTTCTGGGGCCATAGGTTCCCAAGGCGCCGGGGAGAGGGTTGGTTCTCCGGGGGGCCATGGCTCCCGGCGGTTGATGTGTACGACCGAGGAGATTCGATAGTAGTAAAGGCTGAGATACCAGGGGTGGATAAAGATGAGGTCAGCCTCACCCTGACCGATGATGCCCTTACCATTAGCGGTGAAACCCGCCGCGATGAAGAAGTCAAGGACAAGGATTACTACCGCCGCGAACGGACTTACGGGAGCTTCACCCGGACAATCCCACTCCCGGCGCCAGTGCGGAGGGAAGGCGCCAAAGCGACCTTCAAGAATGGGGTCTTGGAAGTGGTCCTGCCAAAGGCCCGAGGCGCCGAATCACGTGGCACGCAGATCCAAATAGAATAGGCCTCAGGTTCAATAGGTCTTAGGTGCAATGGGTTTTTGGGTCCGATAGATTTTTAGATCCGATAGATTTTAGTTCCGCTATAGGTTTCAGATCGCGGATTTCAGGTCACGGACTAGAATAGGCTTTGAACCTCGGGGGCCCAGATGGAACCAGGTTCCGGGTAATTCCGGCAACCTGAGCATGTCCCAAGGCATTGGCTGCCTCGCGCACAGGTTTTGCCGCGCACAGGTTCTACGACCCTCGCGCATGGGCTTGACACTATAACAATCCTCGCATGGGCTTCGCACTGCGACCCTTGCGCATGGATTTCGCTACCGAAGCGCGGCCGGCCTGGGACATGCCGGCGTTTTTATATTTATAAGAGTTTTTTATAGGAGTTTTATCAGACAGGATTTATAAGATGAAATCCACATTAAATCCAAATTGTTGAATTCGCCCTCGGCTGTCGGAGCTGTCGGAGGATGATTGATCCGGAGACAATCATTCAATGCAAGTCTCTAGGCTTAGGCTCGATCGTTACACTATCAAGATACAGCGTATCCGGGCATAGGTCCTGACCATTTTCCCACTGAATACCCCCTCGTGGATCATCCTGTGAGGATGACTTCACCTCACCGAACAAAAACCTCGTTTGTTCACTGCGGTGAAATCCGACCAGATCAGGGCCTGGTAGGCTAGCCGCAGGTGTCCGCTTGTCAAGCGACCTTGTGCGCACATCGGCAATGACAAAGCCTGTGGCCTGAAGCGAGTCCTGGATGGCGTTCCATAGAGCCCAGGCTTCCCAGAGGAAGTTGAGTTCAGAATACATCAAGTTGCCGCCGAAGGGGGGATCAGTGAAGATGTAATCACAATAAAATCGCGTGCTGCCCTCAAGAGATGTGCTACGATTCCGATCAAGACAGACGGAGAGCCTATCTGCTTAACACGTGCTATGGTCTTAGGTATGCGGTTTTCCCAAGTCTCAAATACTTGGACTTCAATTTGATTGATTCCTCTCACGAGTTGGTCAATAGCCGCGGTAAGCCGACCCTGGTCCCCCACCCGCGCCGGTTCATCAAACAACGAACCGGTGAGAGTCGGGCCCTGCTCCACAGGCTGTTCCTCTTGGGTTTGGAGGAGCTTCTCGTCTTGAACTATATCTTCCACGAGCGACGAATTGACGTAAATACAATTGCCCGGCTTATTCAAAAAAATGAGGTAGCAGCGCGCAGCGTGGTCGAGGGGCTTGTAGAACGCGGTTTTCTAGAGCGGCAAGGCGAACGCGGGGTACGCACCTACCATCTCTCGGCTGCCATTTACCGCAGGCTTGGCCAAAAGGCGGCCTATGTCCGGATTCGGGGTTTTGAGCCCGAACAGCAGAGACAGATGATTATCCAATATGCGGGAAGACACGGCAGGATCACTCGTGGCGAAGCAGCCGAACTATGCAAAATCAGTGAATTCCAGGCGAGCCGGCTTCTAAGAGCCTTGGTTGCAGATGGCTATCTTGAATTGCGCGGCAAGGGCCGAGGAGCATACTACGAACCGAAAGACCATTCATCACACGGACGCCCCTGACGGTTTGCAGGGGCACGGCATTTCGATGACACCCTAACCACAACTGGACCCAAAACGAATTAATTGCGCAAAAACGAGCGCGCTCGTTTTTTGTCGGCTCGGAAACGAGCGCTCGATTATCTGTTCCATCTGCCATCCGCTGCGAAGGAGAAACGGGGCTATCAAAGATGGTCTCCTGCCTCCTGAACACCGGCGTTAAATGCAGCTACAGATATTCACCCCACCCCCGCCGCTTCAGCGCAGAGACAAGTGCCCGTATATCGGACGCTCTATCTTTCCGGCATACCAGCGTTACGTCCGGGGTCTCGACTATAACCAAGTTGTCCACTCCGAGTGTAACAATGAGCCGATGAGTAGGCTCTTTGCTTCCAGCCGCCATCCCCTTTGCAATAGGTCCATTGCCGTTACCATTGCCGTTCATATCCTGCACCAGAATGCAATTTCGCGTATCGATGCCGAAGGGAATTTCAAAGGGATGTTATAGAAACCCCTGAAAGGAGCATTGAACTTGGGTTACAGCTCCGCACTATCCCGACCGGATAGTTGCAACTATCAGCACTATTCCCGGGGGATAGTTTAAGCTATTGTCACTATCCCAACTGGATAGTGATAACCATTGACACTATTCACGCCGGACAGTTTAAGCCATTAACACCATCCCAACCGAATAGTGATAACCACCAGCACTATCCTCACTATATAGTTTAAGCCATCGACGCTGTTCCTATCGGGTAGTGCTAACCATTTAAACTGTCCCTACCAGACGGTGCTGACTATATGATCTGACATTGAAGTAAGAGAAAAATCCAATATTAGCTTTTCACCCAATCCTTGCAGAGCACTTCCGCCTGCTCCACTACGAGCTCGGTCGCCCGGGCCTGTTTATCCGGCGGATAGCCGTAACGCCGGAGGATTCGTTTAATCATTACGCGCATTTGGGCACGAACGTTTTCCCGCATGGTCCAATCAATTGTCAGGTTGTTCCGCACGGTGCGCACCAGTTCCTGGGCGATGGTCCGCAGGGTAGCGTTGCCCAGAACCTTCACGGCGCTGTCGTTGACCTCCAGGGCATCATAAAAGGCGACCTCGTCTTCGGTCAGCCCAAGCTTCTCGCCGCGCCGGCCGGCCTCCCGCATCTCCCTAGCCAGCGCGATGAGTTCTTCGATGACCTGTACTGCCTCGATCGCGCGGTTTTGATACCGTTTGATCGACTGCTCCAGCATTTCGGCGAAGGATCGGGCCTGGATGATGTTCTTCTTGCCACGCGTCTTAATCTCGCCTTCCAGCAGTTTGCGTAGCATTTCGATGGCCAGATTGCGATGTGGCATCCCCCGCACTTCTGCCAGGAATTCATCCGAGAGGATGGAGATGTCGGGCTTCTTCAGTCCGGCGGCGGCAAAGATATCGATGACTCCATCTGAGGCCACCGCCCTAGATACGATCTGGCGGATGGCATGATCCAGCTCATCGGGGCTGCGCTGCTCGCCGATCACGCTTTTACTCAAGGCCGCTTTCACTGCCTGGAAGAAGGCCACATCGTCCCGGATTTCCAAAGCCTTTTGGTGCGGAACAGCCAACGCAAAGGCCCTGGACAGTGCTGTCACGGCCTTCGCCAGCCGGTTCTTGCCATCATCCTGCCGGAGCACGTGTTCCTGGGCGGCAGGAATTATGGAGAGCCTTTCCTGTGGCCCACCGCGCTTCCAAGGAGACCAACCAAAGCCGTGGAAGATGTCGCAACAAACCTCATACTCTCTCAGCATCACCGCCACCGCCTCTTCCTGTTCGATGGCCGTCTGCCCCTTGCCTCCGCTTTCTGTGTATGTAGCCAGTGCTTCCTTCAGCTCATGGGCCAAACCCAGGTAATCCACCACAAGGCCGCCGGGCTTGTCCTTGAACACCCGGTTCACCCGGGCGATGGCCTGCATCAGCCCGTGCCCCCGCATGGGTTTATCCAGGTACATCGTGTGCAGGCAGGGAACATCGAAGCCGGTCAGCCACATGTCGCGAACGATGACGACCTTGAACGGGTCAGCCGGATCCTTGAACCTTTTCTCTAGCTCTTCGCGCCGGGATTTGTTACGAATATGCTGCTGCCATTCCGCCGGATCTGACGCCGACCCCGTCATCACGATTTTCAGGACACCTTTGTCATCGTCATTGTGGTGCCAATCCGGCCGGATGCGGATAATAGCGTTGTAGAGATCCACACAAATCCGGCGGCTCATACAGACCACCATGGCCTTGCCATCCATGGCCTCGAGCCGGCGCTCGAAGTGGTCGACTATATCCTGGGCGATCAACCTGATGCGTTTTTCAGTGCCTACCAGAGCCTCCAGTTGCGCCCATTTGGTCTTAAGCCGTTCCTTGTGCTCGACCTCTTCGCCTTCGGTGACTTCCTCGAAGTCCTCGTCTAGCTTCGGCCGCTCGGCCTCATCCAGTTCCAGCTTGGCAAGGCGGCTTTCGTAGTAGATGGGGACTGTCGCCCCATCCTTTACCGCCCGCTCAATATCATAAACGCTGATGTAATCGCCGAATACCGCCCGGGTGTTCTTGTCCGTCAACTCGATGGGCGTACCCGTAAAGCCGATAAATGAGGCGTTAGGTAAGGCCTCACGCATGTACCGTGCGAAACCGTCAATAAAGTCGTATTGGCTGCGGTGGGCCTCGTCAGCGATGACCACAATGTTATGCCGGTCGGACAATAGCGGGTAATGATCCTCGCCTTCCGCCGGGAAGAACTTCTGCACGGTGGTGAACACGACGCCGCCTGACGCTGTGTATAGAAGCTGGCGCAAGTGGGCCCGACTCTCCGCTTGAGTAGGCTTCTGACGTAGTAGCTCGTGGCAGCGAGAGAACGTGCGGAAAAGTTGACCGTCCAGGTCGTTCCGATCGGTAATCACTACCAACGTCGGGTTTTTCATCGCCGGTTCCAGTATCACCCGCCCGGCATAGAAGGCCATGGTGAGGCTCTTGCCTGAACCCTGAGTATGCCAAATGACCCCAACACGTTGATCACCGGGCTTTGCGTCACGCTGCCCTCTAACAAAATATGTACCTTCACCGTCACGCGTCAGCCAGGGCGGAGATGACGGCGCACAAGCGCGAATGGTCTCAGCCAAAGCCACATTCACCGCGTGGTACTGATGATACCCGGCCATTTTCTTGACCAGTGCCCCGCCGCCCGTGTCCTCAAACACAATGAAATGATGAATTAGATCCAGGAATCGCCGCCGGTCGAATACGCCTTTCAGGAGCACCTCAAGCTGAGGCAGCGTCTCCGCAGCCAGTTCCCCACCCTCGATGGTCCGCCATGGCAGGAACCATTCCCGGCCTGCCGTCAGGGTGCCGATACGGGCCTGCGTACCGTCGGAGACCACTAAAGCCTCGTTATAGGCGAAAAGTGCCGGGATTTGCTGCTTATAAGTCTGCAACTGATTGAAGGCCGACCAGATGGTGGCGTTTTCGTCGGCGGCATTCTTCAGTTCAATAACGGCCAGCGGAAGACCGTTGACGAAAAGGACAATATCCGGCCGCCTCTCATAGCGATCCTCCACGACTGTGAACTGGTTGACGGCCAGGAAATCATTGTTCTCCGGGTTGTCATAGTCAAGCACACGAACAAGATCGCCCCTTATGAAACCATCTATTCGCTGGTACTCTACCGGCACGCCCTCAACCAGGTACCGGTGTAGAGTGTGATTATCCGCCACCAACGAGGGCTGATCCAGCCTCGTGAGCTTACGAAACGCCTCCTCCAGAGCATCCGCCGGTACATACGGGTTAAGCTGCTGGAGAGCTTGACGCACGCGGCGCTCCAGGACAACTTGTCGGTATTCCCTACGCTCGGCCTGGGGCTCACCTGGCGCAATCTCCGGCCCGGAAAGGATAGCGTAGCCCAGGCTTTCTAGCCAGGCAAGGGCGGCCTGCTCGACGGTGGATTCAGTAAAACCGGAATTAGTCATGCGACAAGCTCCTCTCTCACATCCTCCCGCCTGCTCCAGGGAATCGGTCGTACACCATAGCTTCTCAGCGCCTCAAGGATATCGGTTGAGACTGACTGCTCTGAGTCATTAAGAAAGGCGTAAGCCCTTGAATTTGGGGGGCGAACTTCTTTCGTATCGATCCATGCAAACGCGAAAGCCTGGGCGGTGTCTCGACTCGGGCGATTGATGGCACGGAGAATCCGCTCCGGCTGGCGCCGCGACTTGGGGATCACGAAATCGAAAAGGTGATCATAGCCGCTTTTGCCTGTAAATTTGACCTTAGGGGTATAACGCACGTCATGGAGGTCGAGCCAGGCCACCACATCCTCGTAAAACAGGTTGGCCACCACTGGCGCTGCCAAATAAAACATATCATTAATGGCCAGGATCGCCTGCACGAGATTATGCTTACGCAAGGCGAAATTCTCAGGTGAGGCGTGTACCTCCAGCGAAGTGTCATGAAGCTGTACCCCAAAACCGTTCAAAGTCATCTTGAGTAATTCCTGGCGCTTCGGACTCTCGAGTTTGCATCCGCTTTGCTCCAGGTCCGCGATTGTAAAGCCATCGTCGGTCAACAAATAGCCGCTATTTTCCTTCCGTGCATAAATCTGAATATAGTCGTTATGGCGATCGAGATAAGGCGTCGTAATCTCGACCCATTGACCAACCTGGCGAAGCAAGGTCTTATCCCGTAGCCATGCCAGGTAGTCATCTACAAGTTTTTGGATCTCCTGAATCATAGGAATAACCCCCGCTCGATATGCGGTGGCTGCGTGACGTTGCAGAACCGCATGAAGTCCCATAACGTAACCCAGATATCCGATGTGTTACAGAAATGTTCAACAGGAAGGGGCATAGCCCATTTGTCGCCATAGCCCTCCCGGTACCTGTGAATGTGCGGGCAGGGAATGTCAACACCATCCGGATTGCGGTGAGGCGGACCAGCAAGTTCGAGACGAACCAATATCACCACCTGTCGGGCGCGGTTCTGATACTTGATTTTCAATGAGTTGATCTGTCCTCTGTTAATGTCAAGAAGAAAAACCTCTCGCTTATCCGGCGACTGGAGCGGCATTACTAGTAGTCAGTTCGTAAAATAACATTGCAATATGGTTGATAGTGGTGTATAATCTTCTCAAAGGAATTTGGGGGGATTGTGAATGACACCACGAAGAGTAAGGCCAAGAATTCAATGGTCAAATGAGGAACGAATGATGTTAAGACGGATCGCCAACTCCAGAACAGAGGCCCATTTTAGGGTTACGCGGGCTAAAATACTACTGGACTTCGCGGATGGCAAGTCCGTATCCCAGATGGCCCGGGAGCTACATCTGAGCAGGCCAACTGTCGAGCGATGTATTGATAAGGCCTTGGATCTTGGCCTACAGGCAGCTCTCGAAGACCTGCCGCGTTCTGGGCGTCCTCCTCGGATATCTTCTGAAGCTAAAGCGTGGGTGGTGGAATTGGCTTGCCGAAGACCGGTAGACTTCGGGTATCCTCATGAACTTTGGACAGTTAAGTTACTGGCTGACCACGTGCGCAGGCATGCTGAAGAAGCGGGTTTTCCCAGCCTAGCGCGGGCCGGCAAGAGTGTAATCCACGGTATCCTGTCGGGGCACTCACTACGGCCATGGGCAGTGCAGTATTATCTGCAGCGTCGGGATCCGGAATTTGAAGTTAAAAAAGCCCATGTCTTGGCGGTTTACAAGGAGGTGGCCTTACAACAGGAACGTATCAAGCAAGGACAATCATCTGATAACACCGCCGTAGTCTCAGTTGATGAACGTCCTGGCTGTCAAGTACTAAAGAATACGGCGGAGGATAGACTACCTGTTTCAGACAAGTATCCGGGGATATCACGGGACCATGAGTATATCAGGTTGGGAACCGTGTCTCTTTTAGCGGGGCTTGACATTCAGAGTGGTGTAATCCACGGTCTTGTCAGGGAGCGCCACCGGAGCAGAGAATTCATCGAGCTTCTGGAGAAGATTGATGCATACTATCCCCAAGATTGGATCATCAAGGTTATTTGCGACAATCACTCTGCTCACATCTCCAAGGAAACCCGGGCCTATCTCAAAGGACACCAGGGACGCTTTGAGTTTGTTTTCACTCCTAAGCATGCTTCCTGGTTGAACATCATAGAATGCTCTTTAGCAAGATGTCACGCACGGTCCTACGGAGCATCAGAGCAGATTCTGTTGAAGAATTCTGCAGACGGATTGAAACCTATTGGGCTCAACTAAATGAAGAACCTGTGGTATTCCGTTGGCATTACGAGGTTGGACAGGTTGATGAAGACCTATCTGCCATAGGATAGCAGTATGACAATTTATTTGAGGAACGCTATACTAGCTTTTCACCACATAAGGGAAAATTATAATGCTGTTCATCTGCTCGATGCTTTTCCATGTTGATTAAAGCATCGGCTTCCGCCTGCGTAAGGTCTAAATCAGCCATCAGAAACACCTCCCGACAATTCGCTCCGCATCAGGAGTGCGTAGTTCTCCGAAGATCAGCTTGGGCAGAAGGGAGTCGCGCAGTGCGACGAGGGTGCGGGATTGCTCCATCGCAGACCTCATCCTCTCAAACAAGGGAGTTACTATCCGTCCAAATACCTTTAAGACCAACGAATCGACAGCTGGAGCAATAATCTGGTAATCAGCCAGGCTAGTTGAGGGCACCCGCTGCCTACCACTCGAACCAGTCATCCGCTGAATCGTAAATGCACGAAAATCACTATTCCGGGCCAGTAGATATGCAAATACCGTTGGGATCGGCTCTCGTGGTCGAAGTACGATATATTCGGTTGATCCCCAGCCTACCTCGCCGTCTTTCAGGAAATCCACATAGGCGGTCTTGCCATTCTCTAGGCATGGGGTAATTCGGGCAAGCAAAGTATCGCCATTAATGAACTTCATTCCTGATCCGACCTCACGCCTAATCCAGAAATCAGGAGCGTGCCCCTGGGTGGGCATACCTGCCATGTCAAGATACGGTGCGATAACTCCTCTTGGGATATGCCTTGGGGGATTGATATCAATGAGTGCTGGTAGAGGATATATGCACCACCCTTTCGGTACTTCACCAATCTGCGATTCCTCAAATGAATCCGGAAACAATTCGGCTATATGCGGCGCCAGTCCAGCGGGCTGCCGGCCAGCGGCCTTAGCGCGCACCGGGTCAAAGTCTATGAACCATGACTTGAAGATCGCTCGCGCCATCGCCTCCAACACTTGGTTCATCCGCCGATTCAGCTCGATCTTGTCATCCAAGGCCCCAAGGATGCAGGCGATAGCTTGCTGCTCAGCATGGGGAGGAATCCGACACATGAAGCGTGTAACGAACTCCCACTTGGCCCTTGGCATTCTCGTTCCCTCCGAGCCCCGATTCGCGGCATCAACGAAATCCTGCGAAGCCATCAAATAGAATAGAAACCTGGCATCGATACCTGGTTTTGGGCGTACTACCCAAATGTCGGTTGAACAAATACCATCAAACGGTGCCATAATCACCTTTCGGAAGTAAGGCCGAAGCTTACCGAAGAGAATATCGCCCTTGCGAAACCGCAACTTTGCACTCGTCACTTCATCCGAGCTGCCCCATCCATACAGTGATAAGGTTCCTTCGCCTATATGCTCTAATCCAACATAGCATGCATTTCTTGCTGCCTCTGGTGAAACTGTATCGCGTACCAACGTCGCACAATCACCAAAACTTCTGATCCACCTTTCACCTCCCATACCCGATCTCCCCCAGATTCGCCCAGATCGCCTCATCCAGCCGCGCCGCCTCTTCCATTTGCTTCCGCAACTCCGCCGTCAGGCGGGCCATCTTCTCCTCAAATGGCTCATCATCCTCTTCAGTTTTAGCTGCGCCCACATAGCGGCCGGGGGTTAGGATATAGTTCTGTTGGCGGATCTCGTTTATGGTAGCCGACTTACAGAAACCGGGAATATCCTCGTAAGGAGGTAGCTCACGCTCCTCGGCCAGGGGCTGGGGCACACTGGCGCCAGCGGCGTCGCGCTTAGCGCGCCAGGCATGGTAGGTGCCAGCAATCTTCTGGATGTCCTCATCCGTCAATTCCCGGTGAACGCGGTCGATCATTGTGCCAAGCTTACGGGCATCGATGAAAAGCACATGGCCACGGCGGTCCCGGAAGCGCCCGTTCCTTTTATCGCGGGCGATGAACCAAAGGCACACCGGAATCTGCGTAGAGTAGAAGAGCTGACCCGGCAAGGCGACCATACAGTCCACCAGGTCGGCCTCGATAATGTTCTTGCGGATTTCACCCTCACCGGACTGATTGGAGGACATGGAGCCGTTGGCCAGAACGAAACCAGCCAGACCGGTGGGGGCAAGATGATGAATAAAGTGCTGAACCCAGGCAAAGTTGGCATTAGAGACCGGAGGAATGCCATACTTCCAACGCTTGTCCTCCTTGAGCAGCTCGCCGTGCCAATCGCTATCGTTGAAGGGCGGATTGGCCAGGACGTAGTCGGCTTTCAGATCAGGGAAACGGTCGTTGTGGAAGGAGTCGCCGTGTTCGATCTTCCCGTCAATCCTCCGGATGGCTAAGTTCATTTTAGCTAGCCTCCAGGTAGTGTAATTGGACTCCTGACCGTAGATGCTAATGTCGCCAATCCTGCCGCCGTGGGCTTCGACGAACTTGTCCGACTGCACGAACATACCCCCGGAGCCGCAACAGGGGTCGTAAACCCGGCCCTGATAGGGGGCGAGCATTTCCACCAGCAAGCGGACGACGCAGCGGGGCGTGTAGAACTGACCGCCTTTCTTCCCCTCGGCACTGGCAAACTGCGAGAGGAAGTACTCATAGACCCGGCCCAGGATATCCTTGGAACGATTCTCCCGGTCGCCCAGGCCGATGTTGCCAATAAGGTCAATGAGCTCGCCAAGGCGCCGCATGTCTAATCCGGGCTTGGCGTATTCCTTGGGTAGAACTCCCTTGAGCGATGGGTTATCGCGTTCGATGGCCAACATAGCCTCGTCGACAATCTTGCCTATACCAGTTTGTTTGGCATTGTCCCGCAAACGAGCCCACCGGGCCTCCTGTGGTACCCAGAAGATATTGATAGCGCGGTATTCGTCAGGATCCTCAGGATCAGCCCCTTCACTACGCTCAACCTCGAGTCTGGCGTGCTGCTCTTCGAAGGCATCCGAGATGTATTTGAGAAATATCAGCCCTAAGACGACGTGCTTGTATTCGGCAGCATCCATGTTGGAACGAAGCGCATCGGCAGCCTGCCACAACTCCCGCTCGAAACCGAGATTCGCCCCGTTATTGTTTTGCCTTGTCACCACTTATCTCCTTCCAAATGAAAAATCCATATGTCAGATCCATACCTTATTCCCCTGTGATATAATGACTCCTTTAGCAGAGGGACTTCTAGATCGCGCCCTCTATCTGTGGCATGCCAGGTTGCCATACCTAGCGCGAGGGAAAGTGTCTCTAGTCCCTTCTCCTCCATGTTTGAAATGGCCCGGCGTCGAATTTCTGTGAGCTTCTCTTCTGCTTCGATCTCTGCTCTTGAGTTTTCGCTCCCCTGTTGAGAGGTGTCTTTATGCTGCTCCATCTGCTCCTGAGCCAATCAAGCATCTTCCCAAGTTTATTGGATTACAGCCAGGAAAGCATTCGACATATGCCAGTATTCTCCTGCAATTATCAGCAGGTCATTCCTGATCCTTATATGAGTCCTGGTAGGATAGTGCTGCACCCAGGGCCATAGCCTCCCTTGAGCGTGGGATGGACCCATGTTCCTTGCGCAACCCTTCTCCAGATGCCGTCACACTGAAGAAATTGTGGAAGGTCACCCGCGAGTATTGCCCGATCTGCATACTCAGCATTGACTCGAGCGTTCCGAAATGCACGGCTAAACCTCAGGGTCACCGAACTTCCAGCGATGCGGGCAAATCAGCCTTCCCCATCTTCACTAGCGCCAACCGGAGTAGTCTCACCCCCAGGTCGAGTGTTTCGTAGAGCATACCTTCAAAAATGTCAAAGTGAGCATTATGGACAATATTATCTCTGATAGTCCAGAACTTCCTTATGGGTGGCAAGACTTCTACCGGAACTAGTCTCTTATCAACAAGCAGAACGGCCAAATCGGGGACAGATACAAGTTGGTTAGCTTCAGGAAGGCCATTGGCGTCTGCCCGTTCCCGCAGAAGGGATTCCAGTTCGCTGGCTAGCAAGACAAAAGCCCCCCTCGGGTCGGGGTAACGGAAGACACGCTCCTCCGCTAATATCAAACGCTCTCGATCCAGTTCCTTCCCTCTGCTCTTCGATTCAGCCTCCGATGTTTGCTTCGCCAGGTCGCTAAACTTGAGTTTCAAGCCCGGGACCTCAAGGTTTTCTATTTGATTGAGCAATCTCTCAATCTGCGGGAGTATTAGAAGTCCGATGGCAATACAGGTAAGAGTAAGGGAAAGAGCGTCAAATGCTAAATCTGGCAATACCATACGAGCCACTACAAGCGCTATTAAGAATAGAGCAGCGATATATCTCATTACCTGGCTCCCCCAGTCTCTACCTCTAGTATAGCGTTCCTCAAATAAATTGTCATACTGCTATCCTATGGCAGATAGGTCTTCATCAACCTGTCCAACCTCGTAATGCCAACGGAATACCACAGGTTCTTCATTTAGTTGAGCCCAATAGGTTTCAATCCGTCTGCAGAATTCTTCAACAGAATCTGCTCTGATGCTCCGTAGGACCGTGCGTGACATCTTGCTAAAGAGCAC
>JABLXA010000027.1 GCA_013178415.1 Bacillota bacterium
CCACAAGATGGTTCCTTCCCTGGGGGCGGAGCTTCCCTGTAACATCAAAGCGATGTTCTATGAACATATTCCGGGATTCCCCAAGTTTTTCACCATTCAACCAATATGTAGCGATGCAATCAACCCCGTGGAAAACCAATTCAACCTTGCGCCCTTCCACCTGTGGCGGCGTATCGAATTCCCGTTCATACCACCACTCATAAGTTTCATAAGGGCGAAGCTTTCGAATATTGGCGCCGAAAAAAGGCTCAGGAAGCCTTCCTGCCCGGACAAGATCCAGCTCCACATTACCGGGCACATGTGCTTCTACAGGCCTAAGCCCTGCGGAATGCAGGGCTTGGAGGTCTTGTATATCTATTTGTCCTTCAGGGAAGTAATAGAGCTGCCATTTTCCGTCTAGGTTTACCCGGTACATTCATATCCTCCTCGTTTCTATCCCGTTGATACTCGGCACCCCAGCCCCATATAAGGCATGTAGCCCATTGATGGAAATCCACCGCCATCTTATTTCAGATATGCCTCATAATGACCACCCTTACCTTTGACTGGTAATTGCTGTCATTAACCCCCATTCCTGACTCTCGGCACATAGCCGACATCAATACCGAGCATATGTATGCGGTCAGTCAGGAGCATCAATTCACCCCTGACTGACCGAGAACACATGGCCGACGCTTTGCACCACCTGATTCCTATAAAAGTAAGTTTATTTGCTATATTTCTTGCTCAACTCCTGCAACAACTTATCGAGTTTAGGTTTGAGAGTCGATATGACTTCCTTAGCACTTGCCTTACCGAGAAGCAGCCTATCTAATTCCGCATTAGTCAGGTTCTCGATCTCCGCCCAGTTAACAAGTCTATGATTTGAAGACTCCTGGCTATGCTCAATCGCGCCAAGAACCGCTTCCCGTAGGGCTTGCTTACTTACTGAACTCTGAACCTTAGACTCTACTGTGCTGAACATATCGCGGCGTAGTGAGAAAGCCACATAACCCTTCATAAAGACCTCTTGGCCTTCTTTACTAACAGCAAACTTGACGAATTCCCACGCCTCTTTCGGATGCTTACTTGTCTTAGCTATCATCCATGGGTCTGTAAAGAGCACGCCCTTCCGCTGCGTCCCCATTGGGAGAGCGCCGACCGACCATTCAAATCTATTCTTTACCATGTTACTCCAGTTTTCAAAGAACCATGCACCAGTTGCGCCCATGGCAACTTTACCACTCGGAAATGGACCACCAAATTGTTGAAACATCTGAGACTCAGCAGGTGTAGGAGATACATGGTGTTTCCAGGTAAGATCTGCAAACTCTTGGAGGCTCTTGATCACATTAGGATCATCCACCAAGGAGTTCTCGCATAATCCCGTCTCATATGCCTCCTCGGGGAACCAACTAGCGCCCCAAAGCCAGGCATAGGCATCCTTAGGCCACAAATCCATTACCACACCAAATTGTGTTATCTTGCCAGACGATTCTTTCTTAGTGAGTTTCTTAGCATATTCCACCATTTTGTCCCACGTCCAAGTCTTATCATTCCAGTCGGTGGGAATTCCTGGAAGGCCAGCTTCATTAAAGAGGTTAACATTATAATACATTAGGGAAGGGCCGCCGCCTAGTGGAAGAGCTAATATCTTACCTTGCCATTCCAACCCTTTTATTGCTTGTGGATAAAAGATTGACAAGTCAATTCTGTCATTCTTGATATATGGACTTTGATCAAGGGCTATTCCCCTTATTGCATAATCCGCATAACCGCCTGCCCCAACGGAAGAGAATATATCCGGCGGATTGCCACTTGCAAACATAGTCGAAAGTTTAGGTTCGTATTCATTCCACGAAACGATGATCTGTTCCACTTTTATATCAGGATTCTTCTTCTCAAATGCCTTAACCAACTCATTTATGGCCTTGTTCTCATATGGATTTGTACGCCACAGAAGCGTTATCTTGGTTGTCGCAAACATTGAACCAGATACCACTGACATTAGCAAAAGGGTCAAGCCGGTAATGATGAAAACCTTTTTCATCAATTAAACCCTCCTATTCGCCTTTCTTTTCAGTATCTTTCCATGGACAACAGGAAACCCAACCCAGCTCGCCGGAGATGGGCGAGCCAACCTATGCCCTCTATTAGGTGACCTATCCCTTTAGCCCCGTTATTACCACCCCCTGTATAAAGTATTTCTGAGCAAAGAAGAAGAGGAGAAGGCATGGCAGGGTCGCAACAAGTGATGCTGCCATAAGTAGATTCCATGCACTCATTCCATACATCCCGGTAAACCGGCTAAGCCCTAATGCTATAGTAAGCTTCTCAAAGCTGTTAAGATAGATTAGAGGGCCCATAAAATCGTTCCAGGTCCACATGAAAGAGAAAATTGCCACTGTTGCAAGACCCGGCTTTATCAAAGGCAGTAATATCCTCCAGTAGATATCAAAATAACCACACCCATCTATACGGGCCGCGTCATCAAGCTCCAGGGGGATGGTCATGTAAAATTGCCTTAATAGAAAAATGAAAAAGGCGCCTCCACCAAAATAGCTGGGTATAATGAGAGGTTTAAAGGTGTTCACCCATCCTAGAAGGCTGAACAAAATAAAAGTAGGGATCATCGTAACCTGAGAAGGAATCATCATTGTGGCCAGGACTAGCATGAAGAGAAGATCTCGCCCCCTCGCCCTTAGACGAGCAAAACCATAAGCCACTAATGAGGCCGAGAGTATCTGCCCAAGCATGGTACTGAAGGTGATCACTGTCGTATTCTTAAAGAATAGACCAAAAGGCAGGAAAGTCAGCGCCTCTTTGAAGTTGCTCCACACCGGAGATTTAGGAATCCATTCCGGTGGGAATATAAATACTTCATCGAGATTCTTTAGAGCAGTAGAAACCATCCAGAAAAGAGGTATAAGGATTATGATACTGGTAAGAATTAATGTTATATAAAGCAGACACCTGATGCCCGTCTCTACTATTAACCGCTTTCTGCTTCTACGCAAGGCTTTTGTCACCTCCTAGTGGTAGTTGCCTCATAATATACCCAGAGAGAAGAGGATCTGAATATCGCAAGTGTAAGTATCAATATTATTAGAAATAAAACCCAGGCTAACGCCGATGCGTATCCCATCCTAAAATATTGAAATGCATGCTGGTATAGATAAAGTACATAGAATAACGAGGCGTAGTGAGGTCCTCCTCCAGTCATAACATAGGCTTGCGTAAATACCTGAAAAGAACCGATAATTCCCATTATTAAATTGAAAAAGATCACGGGGCTCATCAAGGGTAAAGTAATAGAGCGGAACTTATACCACGAATTTGCACCATCTATCTCCGCAGCCTCATACAATTGGGTTGGGATCCCTTGAAGCCCCGCAAGGTAAATTACGATGCTACCGCCGACACCCCATAGACTCATTAAGACCAATGCAGGGATAACCCATTGCTCGCTCATCAACCACATTGGACCTTGAATATGAAATAGCTTGTGGAGTATGTAGTTTAGGATCCCAAATTCTGGATTAAAAATCCACATCCACAAAAGAGATACTGCTACTCCTGATACTACAGAAGGACTATAGTAAATTGTCCTAAAAAGGGCAAGTCCATATACCTTTTGGTTGAGCAACAAAGCAACTATTAAAGATACAATTATCCCTAATGGGACACTGAATAAGGAATATAGCGAGGTGACCTTTAGCGCCTGCCAGAATAGAGGGTCATGTAATAATCTTGATATATTCTCCAGTCCGACAAATCTGGGGGGACTAGCTATGTTATATTCTGTGAAGCTGAGTACAAGCGACGCTAATATAGGCCCGGCGGAAAAGACGAAAAAACCCAGGATCCAAGGCGAAATGAAAAGGTAAAAATAGCGTTCCTCAACACGTGCCAAATGGCTCTGTCGATGACGATAGGCGGGTGTGATGCTACTGTTGTGTCGCACTCCTGATACACCTCCCTAGATATACTGGTCTCCCTGAAGGACAGCTACCAATTTGACGAGATAAATTCACAAAGAGGATAGAGACAAGGGTCCATTGGAGAGTCAATAGGATGTACTATATTATTGATCCCCCCTTATTGCAGGATCCCACCATGTCACAACCTGAGTTCACGAAATATATAGGGAAACCTACGATTATCTCGACATTTTGTCAACCTTGTCTACAATTTCTGATATTGGTCGGATCGCGATCTATGGCAATTACTTAGGGATTCCTCAGCAAATACTCAATCGCAACAGTCCCGGTGCCTGTCAAGAACGAATCGCCCTTCAGGCTCGATCCTATGATCTCTACCCGGTTGGCTACTTCGGGTAAAAGGCGGGTCAAGGCAACTTCTTTTACAGTATCAACCCATATCTCGCCTGCCTCAGCCATCTCATCTCCGAGAATCACCATATCAGGATGGAAAGTGTTTATCAGGTTCACCACGCCATATGCCATGTACGTAGCAGCTTCCTTCACAAGAGCTACAGCCAGCTTGTCTTCATGCTTCGCAGCTTCAAGGATAGCCTGGAGGGTGAGTGGATCCACCTTGGAAAGAATGGTCTCCTCCATGCCTTCTTCTATCATTTTTTTCGCCTTTCTCAGAACCGCGGAGCCTGAACAATATATCTCAAGACACCCGTAGTTCCCGCACTCACACCTCGGTCCATTGAAATCTATGCTGGTATGGCCTATCTCTCCAGCCATGCCTGAGGAACCATGATATACCTGTCCATTCAGTATTATGCCAGCGCCCACGCCTCTCCCGTTCGCGACATAGATAAGGTTCTCGACTTCCTGGGCTGCGCCAAACCACTTTTCAGCAAGGGCAGCTGCATGGGCGTCGTGTTCAACAATCGTTTCAATATGGAATTCTGATTGAATGATTTCCTTCAGCGGTATATCACGCCAGCCCGGGAAATTGCTTATGAAGGCGACCTTGCCTTCTCTGATGCTGAGTGGGCCCGGAGCTGCTATTCCTATCGCCTTCACCTTATCAGCAACCCCACTATTCTGCAGTGTTTTCCGGATTGTATCCTTCACCGCAGTTAGCACTTCGCCAGCCTGCCTTAGCGAGGAGATCTCGACCCGTTCGGATTGAAGGAGCCTGGCATTGAGATTGAATAGACCGCATGTGATATAACCCCTGGCCAGACGCACACCGATGACGAATCGACTATTTGGGTTTATCTCAAGCGCAATCGCCCTGCGTCCCTTTCGCCCGACCAGCGCGCCCGTTTCAACTATAAGATCCTTTTCCAGCAGGTCCTTGGTGATATATGTTATAGTCGAAGGCGTAAGACCTGTCAGACTCGCCAATTCCCTCCTGGATATCCTGCCTTTCGAGTGAAGGATCTGCAACACAGTGGCTCGATTCTGAAGCTGGACATCCTCCAGGTTTTTCCCTGAATAAGGAAACTCATTTCTCCCATTCATTTACTGCACTGCTCCATTTAACAATCTGTTTCTTGAGTATGGGGTTCTTTATATATAAAGGAATCTAAAGCCTCGCACTCCATGCTGGCGTAATGGCGCCAAGAATCAATAACAGATGATCTCATGAATCTCTTTCAAGGCTTATGAATTAATTCCTTGAATTAAATCCAAGTCATAAATTCTACATCTGCGCCAGTTTTCCTTCCCGGTCGATAACCATAATTTAAATTTGGAGGACATGAAACCTGTATAAGTGGATAAGAGATCATTATCGAAAGGTTCCTTCCGGTTAGGGGAGGGGGTAGAGAGCACCCTCCAGAGGAAGGCGCTCCTTACCCATGATCTGTTTTCCAGCTGTTATCCAATCAAGTTCCATCGGTCATTTAAAGAAATATTGCTCCGGCACAGTATTACCAGGGGTCAGCTGGAGCCAGTCTGAAATGGCAGTCTCAGGGACATTCCTGAAGTGATTTTTCACGATCACCAGGTGCGGAAGCCCGCCCACCAGGCCGATATTCCAGATGTTTTCCGCGTTGATACGCATGATTTGTTTGGCCAGGGCTATCCTTTCATCGTCATCCGCTGTAAAAGGCTCACCATCAGACCATTTGATACCTTCCCTCGGATGAAAGGAGGGTTTTCGGAAACTCCCGCCGTCATGCTGATAATTAGTTTGATGCCCTCAAGACGGCAGTTTCCAACCTGGTTCATCTTTCCTCCACTGCCAGATATCCGCTAAACTCGACCCATTCAAATGGTTAGGCCTTCCATAGAGCCTGCCTGGCAACAAATCCCTTGCTACCTTATACTCCCATCTGGATATCCTTTATTGGTGATACAAACATAGAAAGGAGGTCAGATGGAAGATGCTCAGAAAACTTCGGAAAATCAAAGACTTCCGAGCCTGACTCCATGAAAGGCTATCCTCATTATTCCCCTCCTCCCAGAAAGAAATTACACGTTACGCCGACCTAATCGATAAAATGCACCTTCTCGACCTCGACCCAGCCATGACTCTTATCGCCTCTCATTACTCTCACACCGGAAGGCCTGCAAGAGACCCTTCGTCAATGTTTCGGGCCCTGCTTTGCGCAAAACATATTGGAATACAGGGTATAACCAAGCTCGTCTCACTCCTGAAATCCTCAGACATTCTTGCCACAGCCGCAGGCTTCCATCCTGATGACATCCCGGGAGTCGGCACATTCTACGACTTCATGTATCGCTTATGGGGCGAGGACAAAAAACGCCTTGCCATAGGTTCGGCCGGGACGCCCACAGAGACGCGTTCGTCTTCGGCTACAACATCCATACCCTCACTGCAGTAACAATTTCAGGTCCCCTCCCTGTGGCTCCTTCATGCCAGGCAGCATCCACCCACGACTGAATCATGTTCCTCATCGCCCTGAATACACTCCTGCTCTGCCAGAAGATGCGCCCAATATCTTGCCACAAGAAACCTATCTATGGGTTCATTGGGGACATGGCCCATGACATAAACTCCATCTATGAAACCCTTACATACTTCAAGATCAAGCCTTTCATCCCTTTAAACTCAAGGTCTAGGCGCATCCTTCCTGGACCACTTCGTATCGACCTCGACGGGACCCCTATCTGCCCCTCTGGCAATCGCATGTGCTACTTCGGTCTGGATAACCGTAGAAAACGCCTCACATGGCGCTGCCCCAAGATCTACGGCTCAAAGGCTGACAGAGAAAAGATCATCTGCACCTTTGGACCTTGCTCCAATACTCCATTCGGGCGAGTCATACACACCAAGCCAGCTTGGGATATAAGGGCACACCCTTACCCACCCAGATCATCCCCAAGGTGGAAGAAGACTTATACCCTGCGATACCAGTCTGAGCAAATCAACAATTTGATCAAAAACGTCTACGGCCTTGACGGCCAGAGATCGAGAAGCCGCTATCGCGTCTTCTGGGAAACCATCCTTTCTGATATCCTAGTCCATCTATCAGCCTGGGTAGCACGTATATCACCTGGGATCGTCAGATCCATTGCCTACCTTACTTATGGGTATTAACCGACGCTTGTGCCCCTGAGTCGGACTCTTCCGGCATTCATTGCTATTAAGCAAGAACACTCGCGCCCAAAATACATCATCTACGTCTGGTTCATAGAAGAGCCCGAAATTCCTCGGGCAGATATTCCCCCGTCAGACCTACAGAAGAATATCCTTATGGGCTCTCTTCGGGCCATGACCTGGCGGACTGCCGATTCAATAACTCGAATCTCCTCGACGCTCTCGGCTTCACGCAGCTTATCAAGAAGTTCTACATATTCCGAGGAACGATCAAGCTCATCCTTTTCCACATCAGCAACGATCGGCCACGAAGGAGGTTGTACTTCGCTATCTTCCCGGCTCTTCTCCTTCAACTTAAAATAGCTGGTCAAATTCCATGCGACATCCTAGTAAAGGCTATCGCGCATGCTACTGTGTATATGGACACATAGCAAGATTTTTGGAACTATATGTAATATGGCTGTCTAGAATAGACAAGCGTTTTGCCTCATGGCTTTAACCGCAATATCTCTAGTGATCTCCGGAAGCCTCACCCGCAGGACTTTGTCATGCACGCTCTCTATCTTCTCCTCGATGGCTTTCCCTTCAAAAGTGTCCCACAGGATGATCTTATATGTGCCATTTTGCCATCCCGTCAGCGCCATTTCGCAAGGAGAATGAGCGGGAATTGGCTCGGGCGCGCCTTCGCGCTGTATTCCGCCAGATGGCTTATTCTGCACCCAGATGAGAGTCGTGTTTCTCCCGCGAATGCCAAAATAGCGTAGTCGTATTCCGCCCTTGAGGTCACCACATGTAAATCTCGCGTCTTCTATCCGGCGAAACTCCTCGCCCGGGAAGTCTATTCCCTCGATAAACCCGGCGAGCGCCCTGAAATGGAAGTAAAGATCATGAGGATGAATATGGTTATCCCACCACCAGGACATGGCGCCCCCGGCGGCCCCAGAGAGCAGGCTACTCCATATGGCATCGTGGATCGCAAGCCCCTGAGGATCAACCACTGCATCGCGCCCGCTGACATCAAGGCCAAATTCCCCGACATAGTGTGGCTTACCGTAGGCTTCTTTCCGCTGTATGAGCCGCACAAGAGCTGACTCAGGATCGCCGTTTCCGTAACGGTGCGTCTGAACGTAATCAATGCCCGCCAGCAGATCTATTTCCGGCTTTCCCTCCGGACGGGAGAAGCTCGTTGTTATGAGATGCTTCCATGGGTCAATTGACCTTAGAAATTCGGCCATCTCCTCGTGCCAATTCTTTACTTCGCCACCACGATAGGCTACAGGCGAGATTATGTCCACCTCGTTCCAAAACTCCCAGCTGAGCACATGGGTTCTATAGCCATACCGCGCTACAAGATAGCGGAGCTTGTTGCGATAAAGGCGCAGCATTTCAGGATTGGTCCAAAAATCTCCAGGTTCCTGCAGAGGACCGCCGTTTGCCACATTGTGGGGAGTTTGCTCCCAAAAAGGATATGACCCGTCACGTCCCAGGCGAAGCTCATTGTAACTATCCAGGCAGAGCATCACATAAAGCCCGAGGCGCTCCGCCAGGTCCAGCACATAGTCAAGTCTCCAGGCACTGGCGAGGTCGATTTTCCCGACGGCGGCCCTCTCAAGAGCCAACGTGGCCCATGCCGGCCCTAGCCATACCCGGAAATAATTACATCCCGCTCCTGCATATGCAGAAAGCCAATCATCGTAATCAAAAGTGCCCCTTGGGCCCGCCCAGCATATATTTGCCCCAATTGGCACGTAAGGGATTCCATTGTCGAAGGCGAAGTACCGGCGATCCTTCGTGCTGACTCGCACATATCCAGGATTGGGCGAAGGAATTGCCTCGAATGAGAATTCTTTCGACTTAGCCATAGCCCCGGTGCGATCTCGTGCTGTGATGAAGAATCGATAGATGCCGGTTTCGGTTGGCGCAAACCGGATTCTCCACTCAGGCTCGCCTTCGGGTATCAATATTTCCTGAGCTCCTTTTAGCTCCCTCCGGTAAGGCCGGTATAGGAATCCCGGTACCTTGCACTCCTTGCCATCAGGTCCGTGGAAATGCGCGGCAATATCTATCTCTTCTGGATCGAATGCATTGTTATACGTCCCCTGCACATCGAGACGTATCTCAAGGCACTCGTACCTGGGCACGGACCGCGGTTCCCACCCTATAGAATTGATGCAGAGCGGCCTATCATCCTGGAATCCTTCTTGCCCGCAGGCAAAAGCAGGCGCCATGATGACCAGCGCCATGGCGCACATGAAAGCCAAAATCCATGTCAGAAGTTCCATAATCCATTGCCCCTTCCTTAAACGAGGTGGCAGGCAACCCTATGCTCCGGTGAGACTTCTTTGAATTCCGGTTCGGCCTCATCACACGCCGGGACGGCAAATGAACACCTGGCTTTGAACCTGCATCCTTTTGGAAGATCTATGGGGGAGGGTATTTCACCCTGGAGGGACGCAAATCTCCTGGCCGGCCTTCCGTCCCTCGGAATCCTAGGGACCGCGGCAAGCAACGCGCGCGTATAAGGATGAACTGGATTGCCGTATATTTCATCTTTGGGACCTACCTCTATGAGCTTCCCAAGATACATAACCGCTACCATATCCGATATATATTTGATCACCGCGAGGTCGTGGGATATAAACAGGTAGGATATGCGAAATCTTTCTTTTAGATCCTCGAGTAAAGATATTATCTGAGCCTGTATTGAAACATCAAGGGCCGAGACTGGTTCATCGCAAACGATGAGTTTTGGATTCAGGGCCAGGGCTCTAGCTATGCCCACCCGTTGCTGCTGACCGCCGGAGAATTCATGTGGAAAGGAATTTATGAATTCCCGCCCTATCCCCACTATATCCAGGAGTTCCATGACCCTCTCTTTTCTCTCTTTTGTCGTGCCTACATTATGAATGATGAGGGGATCCTCTATAGCCTGACCTATGGTCATTTGCGGATTCAAAGATGCCAGAGGATCCTGGAAGATTATCTGCATATGCCTCCGCTTTGCTCTCAGGGCTTCCCCGTCGAGCCTTCTTATATCTTCGCCATCGAAAATTATCTCCCCGGCATCTGGTTCTATGAGCCTCAATACGGCCCTTGCGAGGGTGGACTTCCCTGATCCACTTTCACCGACAAGGCCAAGGGTTTCCCCTTCCTTTATGGTCACAGAGACTCCGTCGACAGCTTTAAGGGGCCTTCTTCCTCTCATGAAATATTTGCGCAGTTCTTTTACCACGAGCGTATCAAGCATATGCCCCATCCCCCTCTGCAAAATGACAAGCGACATAATGAGAGTCCGCAACTTCTTTTAGTTCCGGCATACTATCCCTGCATATATCTACAGCGCGCTTGCATCGTGGGTGGAATCTGCAACCAAAGGGTGGATTCTTCAGGTTGGGCGGATTGCCCGGAATTGGTTCCAGTCTGCTATCCTCTACATCGATATCCAGGGTTGACCTCATGAGGCCTATTGAATAAGGGTGAAAGGGGCGCATGATGAATTCCTCAGTCGGCGCCATTTCCACTATTCTTCCGGCATACATGACCGCAATGCTGTCACAGAAATTCGTCGCTATGCCGAAATCATGGGTTATGATTATGACGCTCATGTTGAGCTCTTCTTTCATGTCCTGGATTAGGTTCAGTATTTGAGCTCTCACTGTAACATCTAAAGCGGTGGTAGGCTCATCGGCGATGAGAAGCTTTGGCTTACACGCCAGAGCCATGGCTATCATGACCCGCTGGCGCATGCCGCCGGAAAACTGGAAAGGATAGTCGAAGAACCTTCCCCTGTATTCGGGGATCCCGACCCTCTGCAGGAGTTCCAGAGCCCTCGCGCGCGCCTCCTCGCTGGAAGCGACTCTATGCCATATCAGGGGTTCTATGAGCTGCCGGCCTATGGTAAGTGTGGGGTTCAGGCTCGTCATTGGATCCTGAAACACCATCCCTATCTCTTTTCCTCGTATTTCCCTGAGTTCGGCCCTATTCAGCTTGAGAAGATCCCGGCCGTCGAATATGGCCTCGCCTCCCTCTATCCTTCCATTACTCCTCAGAAGGCCTAGGAGAGAAAGAACCGACACAGATTTCCCTGACCCGCTCTCCCCTACCAGACCTAGGGTCTGCCCGTATTTCAGGGTGTAACTTATGCCATCTACAGCCTTTACCACCCCGTCGCTTCGGTAAAAATAAGTCTTCAAATCACGCACTTTAAGCAATTCGGCCATATCAAGTCTCACTCCTCGGATTGAGCGCATCTCTGAGACCGTCACCTAGGAAAGTAAAGCTGAGAAGTGTAATGCCGAAGGTCAAAGCGGGCCAGATCAACAAGTGCGGGAATCCCATAACCATTCCCATGCCTGCTCCTATGAGGTTGCCCCAGCTTGGCATCGGGGGCCTAACGCCCATGCCGATCAGGGCAAGGCCGCTTTCCATCATCATGGCGTTAGGGATCCCGAATGCAAGGCTTATTATTATAGGGCCAAGGATATTGGGAAGGATATACCTCCTGATTATGTGACTATCCCTCGCCCCCAAGGCTCTTGCAGCCTCCACGAATTCCTTTTGTTTCAATGCCAGGACCTGGCCCCTGACCAGCCTGGCAAGACCGGCCCAGCCTGTAATGCCTATCGCCAGGAAAATAGTGAATAGTCCTCTCCCCATGACTGTGACGAGGATAACATTGAAGAGGAAGGTAGGAAATGCAAACATTATGTCGACTATCCGCATCAATATGATATCCAGAAGGCCGCCACGGAATCCTGCCATTGCCCCCAATGTTGTGCCTATAATAAGAACAACCGCCTGGGAACCAAAGGCCACGATCATTGCATTCCTCAGGCTGTATATAAGCCTACTGAACATGTCCCGGCCAAGGTCGTCGGTCCCGAAGATGAAATGTCTATTGGGAGGTTCGAAGGCATGTTCATAATGAGCTTCATCGTATCCATACGGTGCCAACCATGGTGCAAGGACGGCTACCAAGATCAAGATTATGACGAAAATCCCGCCTGCGATAGCCATCCTATTTTTACTGAGCCTTCTCCAGGCGGCCCCCCAGTAACTTGAAACATGTGCCCTTTTCCCGGTTCCGGGGGAATGCCTCGGTTTTTCTATTCTGACTTCCATACAACCCCCTCCACCATGACTATTGGAATTTTATCCTTGGGTCAAGCAAGGCGTATACAACATCAACAATCAGATTCATCACCATTACCGCTAGGGCAAGGATGAAAGTTGAGGTTACAAGAAGGGGGTAATCCCTCATAGCGGCGGCATTGACGAAAAGCTGGCCGAGTCCCGGGACCCTGAAGATATTCTCAATCCACACCGTTCCCACCAGGAGGAACGCTATTTGAGGCCCCAGGATAGTGACTATAGGTATCAATGAATTCCTCATGGCATGTCCGAATATGACTGCCCTATCAATCCCTCCCTTGGCATAAGCAGTTCGTATGTATTCCTGATTTATAATGTCAAGCAGGCTCGCCCGCATATATCGGGCTATCCCGGCCATTGGACCCAGAGCCAGAGTCACGACTGGAAGTATCATCTGCTTTGGACTTTCCCACCCTGACGTAGGGAGCAGACGCAGGTAAACGCTCAGGCATATGACAAGAATCACAGCGATAACATAGGGCGGTATAATTGTGCCGATCATTGAGACGAACATGGCGGAATAATCAATCCAGGTATTCCTCTTTAAAGCCGCTATAACCCCAAGCGGAATGCCCAGCACTATGGCCAGCCCTATGCTCAAAAGCGATAATGTGAGGGTCACCGGGAACTTCATCCGTATAAGTTCCTCTATGGTCATGGTAGGGTTGGAAAATGAAGGCCCGAA
Organism: Bacillota bacterium; assembly: GCA_013178415.1. Classification (NCBI taxonomy): domain Bacteria; kingdom Bacillati; phylum Bacillota; species Bacillota bacterium. The sequence goes on from JABLXA010000027.1 coordinate 13,304, forward strand.
TTTGAACACAAAGGCATCCTTGAGATATCTAAGTATTTGCTTCCATATAGGCTGGTTTATGCCATACTTATTTTCAAATCCCTTTATGAGGACCTGCATTTGCTCCGGGGTGACAGATGTAGATCTTGCGGCAGAGGAGAAGCGCTGGATGTCAAAGAAGTTTCCCGGGGCGAGATACATGAGATAGTACGTTATGGTTATTATGATCACCATGGAAATGACGATGGTCACCAGACGTCTGGCAATGTACCGCAGCAGGGCCATACATCACACCCTCCGTTTCTAGGGGGGCTTTGACGCCCCCCTCCGGCCATTTCCTTCAAGTCGCGTCAAATGGTCAAATCCTATTTGACTTTTAAGTATTTGAAGTTGAACACCTGAGGTCCCCATGAGAATTTATAGATCATCACGCCCTCGAGATTGGGCCTCTGTACGTATTGTATTTTATCTGTATAGAGAGGGACCATATAGGCTTGATCGAGGATTATCTGAAGCCCCTTTGGCACTATTTTCATTGCTTCTTCAAATGGTAACCTGCCTGCAGCATTGTGAATTCTCCTTGCCATCCTGTTGGTCTCATTCATGCCCAGGTATTGCAGCTGGAGTTCCTCCTCGCTTATAAGGACCCTATTGGCCTGCCTCCAGTACTCAGTCTTTTGGTTGGCATCCCTGGCTTTTTGCCACTTTTCGTAAAGATCATCAACCTGCTCATCAAAGGTGGGCTTTATGCTCATAGCCTCCCGCCAAAGCTTATCCGGCTCCTTTGCAAGGATCTCTTTCTTGGAGGCGACCAGTTTCGCCTTCTTATCCAGGATCGCCTTCCAATCGGCGTCAGTCTGCCCACCTTCCTTCCTCAGAAAAGCGTCCCACTCTTGCTCGAGCTCGTAGGACTTCTTCCTAATGCTAGCAGGCATGTCGTAAAACCACATAGTGTGACATGCATTCTTGAAAAGTGCTTCACCGCTGAAGGAATTCATGGGCGCCCCTATCAAGGTAAAACCTGCGCCGGCATCAGGCGCGTAGTTACCCCAGACATATGTGCTCCAATAGAGACCGCTTTCGATGTTCTCTATGGCTACCTTGATCCCGAGATTCCTCTTCCACTGATCCACCAGAAATTCCGCCACTGGATTGCTAGCGCCGGTTATATAGAATTTCAGCACCGGGAGGCCGCTCCCATTTGGATATCCTGCCTCAGCAAGAAGCTTCTTGGCCTGCTCAGGATCATAAGGTATCTCCTTCAGGTTGGCGCCGATTGGGTCATTCTTGGTCCAGTAGGAACCAGTCGCGATCGCTCTTCCGCCCAAAACTGTCTTGACCAAAGCTTCCCTATCAATTGCCATCGCCAGCGCCATCCTGAGTTTCTTATTGTCCAGGACCGGGCTAAACCCACGTGATATCTGATAACCCTGCCAGAAAAGGTCATTTAAGGTTTCCTTGAAGTGCTTTGAAAGCTCTCGATTGGCCTTTACGTATTTGAATTCCCCTACATTGGTTATCCAGGCCAGATCAAGCTCTCCTGCCTCATATGCCTGGAGTCCGAGGCCTCCAAACTTGAGCACGACTTTATCCACATTGCCGCATTCCCCGACATAATTCAGATTTTTGACAAGCACGCATTCCTTGCCGGGAGTCCAAGATTTCACCACATATGGCCCGTTGCCCACGAAATGTTCGGGCTTCCACCAGTCGTTGGGGTAGGCTTCGACCGTTTTCCTGTGGACAGGAGCCGCCCCGCCTATAGCGAGCCAGCAGTGGAAGTCGAACCTGGGCCGATCAAGGGTGAACTGCAGGGTATAGTCATCAAGGGCCTTCACCCCAAGCTGCTCAGGTGGAAGGGAGCCTCCCTTCACCGCCCAGGCGTTTTTGACATACTGGAGAGGACTCGCCCAGTAGGGGACGTCGGGAAGCGCGGGGCTCGCATAGTAGCGGAAGGACCACTCGAAATCCCGCGCTGTAACCGGATCACCGTTAGACCACTTCTTCCCCCTTTTAAGCGTTATGGTCCAGGTCTTGCCATCTTGGGAGTAAGTATATTTCTCCGCCACAGCAGGAACAACTTTGATTTCTCCGAGATTGCCGGGGTCAGGGGCGTAACCAAAGAGGCCTTCATAGATTGTTCCTTGAGCCAATATATGCTGAGCCTGCCAGTAGATGGGGTTGAAACTGGGGATATCAGGGAATGGGAAGCGGACCACGTTTTCCCTGGCGCAGGCCACACCGGCAAATGAGATGGCAAAGGCCGCCACGATGATAGAAATCAGGATCTTCCTTCTCATCTCGGACCCTCCTTGAAATCTTATTTCTAACGGGAAGCACCTCAACAGGTTTTACAGGGGATCGACTCTTAATCTGTAGAACACCCACCTCCTGTAACGTCCTCATCCGAACCCAGGATAATCTCATAGTGGAGAAACGGCCCCATTCCGTCCAGTTCTACGACCACCTCCCCGCATGTCTCGTCCACGGTGATCCCCCGCACGCGATTCCCGGCATCATCCAGGGCAAAGGCCCGTATCTGGGTATCACCTCCGGCTTCCTGAAGCCAGCCCCTGTCCATGGAAATCCTTGCTCTTACAGGTTCAATCACCACCGGCCCTTCTCCCTCATCCATCAGGGTATCGCCCTCCCACCTCTGTCCCATGTTCTCAGCCCTGCTTACAGCGGTAATGAGGAGGCGCATCGGGAGCATCTCCACGTCTGGCCCGGAAAGCTTCACCACGAGAACGGATGCGAAATGGTTTTCCACCTTAAACCTGATAGAGTTAAGCCTTATCTCCTTTCCCTCGACGAAGCCCGATACCCCCTTTACCAGTGGCGTATCGATCCGCAGGATCCCACTTCCGTAATCCCACTGAAGCTCTCCTGTATCGCTGGTGAAGGTCCGGGCTTCCAGCATCTCCTGGCCTTCCAGCTGGATGCCCCAGTAGTGGAAGGCATCCAGGCAGAAGGCCGGAAGCCAGGCCATATCAGGTCCCGGGTTCGTCACCACGGCGCCCCGGGGGCCGATGTACCCGGTCATCCGCCCCCCTTCCTTCTTCTCCAGGGGGAAGGCATCCACGGTCGCCTCCGGCTTCACCTTCCCGATGTTCCGGTTGTGAATATCCGTATACGGGCAGTCGGCATAGTTGATAAAGTGCCTGGCGGCCTCATAGTTCCCGGTGGGGGTAAAGCCGCTTGCCAGTGCCACATCCGCATCCCCGGTATAGGTGGAGCCTATGTAGCGCGCCTGCACGCGGACCACAAAGGGCAGGAAGGAATAAGGTTCCCTCCAGTGAGGCTGCGGGTAGAAGGTATCCACATCCGTATAGCACAGGTCTATCACGTGGCGGGCCGGGGCAACCGCGCCCTTTAGGAAGATGAAGGCACAGGCCTGGACCAGGCCCCAGATCGCCGGATCATTGAAGGAATTAAAAAAGCCCTTCATCCCCTTCTGGTGTGTCGCCTCATCCCAGTTATTGTGGGAAAAGGAGAAAAGCAGGAGCCCATCCCATTCCTGGAGGCTCGCATAGGCCGAAAGGAAGGGCATCACATCAGACCGGAATTCGGTCGGAAAGGGGGCGTTCCATTCGGTGACCACAAACGGCTTACCTGCCGCCCTGGCCGGCGCCAGGGCACTCACGAGATTGGCCATGAAGGGTCCTGTAGGGGGTGCAAAGGGGTTACGGGAGACCATGGTATGCCTGTGAAATCTCACAGGAGGTGAGAACCCTCCTACCGGGTGGTTCCAGTAGGCGTTGTTTTCGGTCACGTCCATCAACGCCTGGGAACGCAACCCGGTGGGGCCGTTGGGCAGGTTGCTACCGTTGATGGCGCACTTTACCCCTATTCCCCGGAGGAAGGTATACCAGGTGGAAAAGTAATCCTCCTGAGCCTCATGGAGGAAACGCAGGTGATCATTATACCTGGCGGCCCCGTCCACGCCCTGGTAATCGCGCCTCCAGGACAAGACCCTCTCCCCCCATTCCCCGACGGGCGGACGCATCACTGTCCCCTCCACCGGGTCCTCCCCTGACCCGAGACCCTTCCTCCCGTCCCGGTCCGTCCACGCCATATCAAGGGCCTGCCTGCTGCCGTATTTGCGCACAAGCCAGTCATTCCAGAGGGAGTCGATCTCCTTGAGGTATGATTCGGGTATCTCCCACGCCCTCCAGAAGGCGCTATTCTCGTTCACAATCTGGACTATAGCTATAGCCGGCTCATCTACATACCTCAACTTCGTATAGGGGTTATAGTGCAAGAGCAGATTTGCCGCGAACTCCTGCTGGAGCTGTCGGAGTCGCCGGTTGAAGAAGACGATGTGCTTCGGGGCAGCCGGGAGGCCCTCCCAGTCCATGATGCCATCCCCGGGCCCAAAGCTCCTGAGGGTGAAAAGGTCAAGGTGTATGTAGATCCCCCTCTTTTTTAACTCCGAAACCAGGAAGTCGAAGCGATTGAGAGCTTCCTTATTCAGGGACCTGGAAGCGGACCCGGAGGAATAATCGATATACGAAAGAGGACGCCTGGCATCGCAATGGTGGAACCTTACCATATTCACCCCCGAACGGGCAAGCTTCTCGGCAAGCACCGTAGCCTGCTCGTGGCTTGGGAAGGCCGCATCGAAGACCAGATTTACTCCGAAAAACCGGGCGCGCGTGCCATCCTCAAAGCATAGATGGCCATCCTTTACCCTTACAAACCCGTGCTTACCTGCAGGCGGGTCCAGAAGGAAACTCATGTCCATGGCCCCGCCGGGGACCCTGTACCAGGGCATCTCATACTCCAGCATCACAGGGGTCTCCAACCCCCCATCACCCCTTGTATACATTGGAAGCTGTTCGGAAAATCGCGATTGCTTTATCTGGCCAAACACGGGAGAGCCAAGCCACGCACCAAGCCAACCGAGGATGACCATGACTACAAATTCAAGACGGCCTTTCTCCGCCAAAAACCCGGGAATGGAAAACAGGACTGCGCTCACCACTATGCTTATCACAAGGAGTATCAAAAACTCAATGAATCCCGTGCCGATCATTCCCTAGCCCTCTCCCGTCCTGCACCGTTTCCGTCAGTAAAGCCCCAACGAATCATGATATACCCGACATGAATGCCACCAGAAGCAATTTAAATGAATGGCAGGGCTAGCCCGCTCTCCTATTGCGGTTTCAGACAGCCCCTCTCGCGACGGACACGCTTAGATTAGCAGGTCTCCGATTCTGCCCCGTCTCAGGAAATCAGTAGGCTCGTTAGCCTTTCTCTTTCCGGCGAAGAGCGCATATTGCAATGTGACCCTGTGATTTTAGTTCTGCTTATGCGGAGATTGTGTTCCGAAGCTAAACGATGGCTGATTAGGCAAAGAATCAAGACCACAGGTATGGAGGGTAAGATCGTGTGTCGTTAGGTTCGACAATTACAGCTTTCTTCGATAATTCCAAATTTTCGATGCACGGACGCAGATTCCTGCTAACCCCAAGATATTTTATTTTCAGTCTTGCAAAGATAATTTGCCCATATCGAAAATAACCCCGTATCATACTAATGCCTTCCCGCAAGACATCAAATCCCACGCATGAATCCCAGCACCTCGCGCTGGAGGTCTCTGGAGGCTCGGACAGCATTGGCTGGCTCATTTACTGTAAAGGTGTGTACACCGGTCCAGATCGATCACCCGTTCCGGAGTAAATCGATCACCCATTCCGATGTGAACCGATCAGCGGTTCCGGGACAAGGCGATCACCGGTTCCGCATGAAATCGATCAGCGATTCCGGAGTAACTCGATCACTCATTCCGAAGCTACATGGGCACAGGATCTTAAGTCCTGGATAGAGTCTCATTGCCGGGGCTTTGAGTTTTTTAATGGCGTCACCGAGATCTTAATTCCTGATTATGTTGCGCATAATCAGGAATTACCCTCCGCGGCACTCCCCCGAGGAACTCAAATGCCAGATAATGCCCCTCAAAGAAAGCCTCCTGTTTTTGACGTAGGTAGGCCCTCACGAAAGATACCCTGGAGGCGCAGAGCCGCATACAGAATAGATATACGGTAGTAAGTTCATTTCCCAGGTATACCTGGGCTTCACCCCAGTCAAAAAGAAATAGCTATACCAGAAGATTCATGAGAACTCAACCCTATCTTCCGGGCCGAGACCACTGAGTTTCCGCAATTCACGGTGGACCTCCTGAGGCAGAAATCCTTTGCAGAATCTCACTCTGTTTGAGAGCCCCGCCAATCAAGGGAAGACAATGCCGATAAGGAAATAACAAAGGGCCAGCAGTTCGCTAGCCCTAAAGAGTATTCTCAGTCTATTCCCTCTTCGTAGATTCACCAAATTGGGCAAGGATCTCGATCATCGTATTTGGGCACTAGACACTCTACTGAACTCGCACTATCATTACCTCTCCGCCCGGGATTCTCACAAGTCCCCCTACATCCTTTCCAGTGATAAGCTCATACCCGCGGGGAATCTCCACACTCACATCATTATCGTCATGATTCAAAAGGAAGATGTAGTCTTGCCCTCCTTTATTCCTAGTAGTTACCTCCACCCCGGCTGGAGGCCTTACAATAGGCTCGATTTGGGATTCTCCCAGTATCTTGCTGATCAACTTCTCATACGGGGCCTCTTCCAAGAACCATGTGCCAATGTAATACACCTTCCCCTTCCCGTAGGAATTTAAAGTGGCAGCGGCATATTCCTCCAGCCCCTTCTCACAGTAGCGAGCTATGGCCCTCGCTTCTTCGGGGATTATCCAATCGGCGAAGATGCCAGCCTTATGTCTGCCACCACCCAATTCCTCGTCGAACGCCACTTCATAGATCATACTATCATCTAGAGCCTCATATTCCTCTATCCTGATTCCCGCCGTCTCTCTGAGAAGTCCGGGAAGAGTCAAGTCATAGGGCACGTTATATTCGTCTTTTACCCCGCTTCTGAACGTGGTGACAAGGACGCCGCCGTCTTTGACGAAGCGCTTAAGGTTCTCCGCGATAGAAGGCGTGATTATATAGGCCGTTGGGAGGATGAGGAGACGGTAATCCGTAAGATCCCCATCTGGCTTCACGAAATCTACGTCTACACCTTGGCGCCGCAGGGCCTTGTAATAATTCAAAAGGTGTTCTGTATAATTGAAATCCTTACTATTAGGCTGGATCCGAAAAGCCCATCGATCGTCATATGAAAGGCATATGGCCGCTGGCGCCTTGACCGTGGAACCCCCTATTTCAGGAGCGATTTTAGCGAATTCATGTGCAACCTGCGCTGCTTCCTTATATCGCCTGCCGGGTATTCCATCATGCGGGAGAAGCCCATGCCAGTACTGCTCGTGACCGAAGCGGCAGGTCCTCCACCGGAACCAGAGAAGACCATCTGCGCCGTGAGCCACAGCCTGGTAATTCAAGCGACGCATCTCGCCGGGCCTGAGGTTACGGGAATATACGCTGCTCCCCGTCGGGCCGGCGCTAGTCTCCATTATCCAGAAATTTCTGCGCTTCAACCCTCTCATAAGATCATGGGCGGCGGCGCCCCAGAGATATGCTTCCATCCGTCTATTCCAGTTCCAGTTGTAATAATAGTCCCATGAGACGAAATCCAAGTCCTGAGCCAACTTGTAATAGTCAAGATTATCGTAGAACCCCATAAAATTATGTGTTATGAAATGGTGGGGACAGAAGCGTCGCAGTATATCTATCTGCTCCTTTTGAAATGAGACTACTTGGTCAGAATAGAAACGGGCATAATCAAGAGCCAGGCTCGGGTTGCTCCCGTCCCTTTGAGGTAGTGGTACCTCTTCCCATGTCCGGTATGTATGCCCCCAGAAGATAGTTCCCCAGCTCTCATTTAGACGGTCGATTGTGTCAAACCGCCTGGCAAGCCAATCGTGCCACGCCGCCTTACAGGTGTGACAGTAGCAATTAGGCGCCCCAAATTCATTATCTGTCTGCCATCCTATGACCGCCGGATTATCTGCATAGTGCTTTGCCATGGCTTCCGTGATGCGCTGGCTGAGAAGCCTATAGGACAGGCTTGTAGGGCAGTTATCCTTACGTGCCCCGTAAGGGATTTTATCCCCTTTTATGTCCGTAGCCACCGCTTCGGGGTACTTCAGGGCGACCCACGCTGGCATGGAACCCGTCGGCGTTCCAAGGATGACGTTAATACCTTCATGGTGAAGTATCTCGATGGCGCGGTCAAGCCACGAAAAATCATAGATTCCCTCCACGGGCTCGAGTTTTATCCAGGCAAATTCAGCCATACGTACCACATTGAAGCCCGCTTCTCGCATCATTCTGGCGTCCTGGGGCCAGCGATCTTCAGGCCAATGCTCGGGATAATAGTCGACTCCGACGTACATGCCCAAACATCCCCTCTCACAGAATAGTTGCCGATTCTACCCTGGCGGCATCGTTGTTGAAGGAAGGAAAGCGGCGCCGCCAGTAGATCCTTGGTGATTCAATAACACTGAGCGCCACATTTACCTTCGAGAGACACCGTCGGATTCCTTCTATAGGTATACAAGCTAGATCTTCGGAGTTGCACCCCACGTGGGAGGTATATATAAAGGGCGCCATCGCACTATTCCCATTGCTATAACTTTGGAGTGGGATATCTGCAGCATCACAGGCATTGGCCTGCCTGAAACCCTGATTTGTCATGCGGTGACAATTCATTCCTCATGGACAACTGTCATGCCCAGTCTATTCGCCACGGGTAAGTATCACGCCATGACAGTCTATTGCTGCGGATAGCTATCATGCCATGACACTTTGTTCGCCACGGGTAAGAGTCATGCCGTGACACCTGGATAGCTGTCATATGATGACACTTGGATAATTGTCATGGGATGACAGTTTATCCGCCATGCGAACTGTCACGCGGTAACGGCTTATTGGACATGGATGAGTGTCATGCCGTGACAGCTTTCTTCGGCTGTAATCTGCCATGCTGCGACATCTTATTGTTCGATGATCATCACTACATGATTGGATCGCATGTGCGCGACAATCTCAAAATCCCATATAGATAGCCAGCTCCAAAGCCGCAGCCAAATCCGGGCGCAAGGCCATCCTGAATGCCTTCCACTTAACTCAGGTGGAAATACGATTGAAAGTGGAGCGCCTATTGACATTCTCTTATATAATCTCTATACTGTGAATATACGATATGTACAGAGGGTGGTGATGCCGTGCAGCTTCATGTATCTTACAGCAATCCTGTTCCTTTATACAGACAAATAGTCGATCAGATAAGGGAAAAGGTGCTGTCCGGCGAACTCGTCCCTGGCGCTAGCCTGCCCTCCATCCGCCAGCTTGCCCAAGAGGCAGGGACCAGCGTTATAACCACCAAGCGGGCTTATTCCGAGCTAGAGGCAGAAGGACTCATTGTAACCAAGGCAGGACTGGGGTCATTCGTAGCTGATCTTGACCTGGAGGATTTGAGGACGATCAGAATGCGCTCCATTTATGAGCGTCTTTCTGAGATTGTGGCTGACGCGAGGGCAAATGGCATAACCAGTGAAGAACTTATGCGGCTTTTCAGGGAGGCGATAGAATGACGGCTGATGCCGAGAATCTCAGGGAAAACACAGCCCCGGCGCTCTTTCTATCAGGGGTAAGCAAAACTTACCCGAGATTTACTCTTAAGAAAGTGTCTTTTACGCTGCCGCGGGGCTACATCATGGGATTTATTGGACCAAATGGCGCAGGCAAGAGCACGACGATAAAGATTATCATGAATATGGTGAGAAAGTCAGGGGGCACAGTGAAAGTCCTGGGCCTCGACCATAGCGGACACGAGATCGAAATCAAGCATCATATAGGGTATCTCGGTGAGGAACCTCATTTCTATGAGGAGATGACCCCTGCATGGTTTGGGGCTTTTGTCGGGAAGTATTATCCGACTTGGGACCTGGCTTATTACCGCTCGACGCTAGAGAGATTCAATATAGATCCATCGAAGCGGGTCAAGGACCTTTCCAAAGGGATGAAGGTAAAATTGGGCCTCGCGCTTGCCCTCTCCCACAGGCCTGAACTCCTGGTGCTCGACGAACCCACAAGTGGCCTGGACCCGGTTATCCGGCATGATATCCTGGCGGAACTCATGGCCGTCATACAAGACGAGAGGCGGAGCGTGTTCTTTTCCACCCACATCACGCAGGATGTAGAAAAGATAGCAGACTACGTTACATTCATCAACGATGGGAAGATCGTGATTTCTGACGTAAAGGACGACGTACTGGCTAGATGGAAAAGGATATCATTCCCACTTCCTGTATCGCGCGGCGCGGCAGGTTCGCTGGCCCCTTCCCAGCTTGAATCTGAGATTCTCGGGGCCAGGGAGCGGATCGAACAGGCGATGCGACAGGGCCTGGGGAAAGCATTTGCTGCCTACAAGATCGAAGGAATCACATTCAAAGGTATCACGAGCGACTTTTCTCAGAATGTGGCAGCCGAGATCGCTCGGCTTGCTGGGGCCAGGCCGCAGGTATTTCCAGCATCGCTTGACGATATTCTTGTAGTCATCGTTAAGGGGGCCAGAGCATGTTAGATCTTGTATATAAGGATATCATTCAGGGCAGGAAGCTGATCTTGATGTATCTGGCAATGGGGGCAGCCATGGGATTGGCCCTGTCATTTGCCGTCACGAATGTGGGCAGTATAATCGGCATGTATATGCTCGTCTCCGCATATGGCTTTGCCGTTAGATCAACATACGATGAGGATAAAAATGGCTCCTATATTTTCCTCAAGGGGCTGCCGATTTCAGATATGACGATAGTCCTAGGCAAATTCCTGTCTGTGTTCGCCGCGTCGATGATTTTTGCTTTAGTCTTTGGGGTAGTTGGTATAATCGAACAGGGAATCATCGCATCGGAGTTTGGCCCCGGAACAAACGAAGCGCTTTTGAGGGATCCGGGCGCTTTTTTGCGCGAATTCCTCCGAACCCTTGCTATTCTGTACGGCCTGGTTTTGATAATATCAGGCGTTTACCTCGCGATGTTCTTTTGCCTGGGGTATGCCAGGGCTACCGCCTACAACCGTTTCATCATGATTAGCATTGCGGCGTTTACCGCAATAGGAGTCGCGATGATTCAGAAGCCCCATGGGGCGCCCCCAGCATGGGCAGTGGCTTTCGCGGCATGGATAGAATCCCTCGGACAGTCCTCGCTACTTCCATTACTGGTGATTGGCGCAGGCTTGATCATTTACATTCTATGCTGGGCAATATCGGTAGCAAGAGTCCGGACAAGAGACTGGTCATAGAATGGCCCCGTAACAGAAATGCCTGGTGGCCCATAGTGATCCCAGGCCGGGCTTTGCCGCGTCCAGATCCCTGGCGGCCCGACCTGCAATCACTATATGCCGGGCCTCGCCGCGTCCGGATCATGGATGAGATAATAAAGGAGATTTCGCCGCTTGACAAATGTGCCGATAGCGAGTAATATTTTTGTTGTGATGTGCGCCATTAGCTCAGTTGGTAGAGCAGCTGACTCTTAATCAGCGGGTCGGGGGTTCGAGTCCCTCATGGCGCACCAAGTTTTTACAAGCCAGCAAAATCAGTCAGCTGCGCCGCTTCGCGGGCGGCGGGGGCCCTACCCCGCCGGGCTACCAAAAATGCTAATCAGCAGTTCAGTTTAGTGAACAGCTGATATACGAAAAGGGAAAGCTGATCCGCATGCTTTGGCCCCTCGACAGGAGGGGTAACTTTGGCAAAAACGGTAATGCGTAGTAGGCTAGGTCCAAGGCCGTGCCCTGCGGCTGGCACGAAGACGCATGAGGGGCCGGGGTGTGGAGATGCGTCGCGCAGGCCGCAAAAGACATGGCAGGAAGCGCTTTCAGACTTTCTCCTAATGAAGCAGGCGCATGGGCTTAGGGAACGCACCCTGCGCGATTACAGAAAGAACGTGACCCTATTTTTCAGGAAATTTCCTAATGCTTTCGAAAGCGAGGAAAAGCTGCTGTCCTCTGTATACGAGTATCTGGGGCAGAAGCTTAAACCGGCCAGCTACAACCTGTACCTGATATACCTCAAAGCGTATTTCAACTACTGCGTGCAGCGCGGCATCATACGCGAAAACCCCCTGAATGGATTCAAAACGAAGCAGGCAGAATCGAGAATAGTGGACATCAGCCCTCAAGACTTGAGGAGGCTAGTGGATGTATTCGACCTGGGTATATATACGGGCCTCAGGGACTATTCCCTATTCCTGCTTCAAATCAACACCGGCATAAGACCTGGTGAAGCTCTCAAACTCCTCCCAGAGCATTTCAGGCTCGACTCAGGCGTCGTTATAGTGCCTGCCGAGATTTCCAAGACCAAAAGAGAAAGGATATTACCCATCGACACGAGGCCAGTGCTATCGATAAAGCAGCTTCTGTCGGTGAGGCCTCCGGATTGGGGAAGCAATTCGCCGGTGTTCAGCGGCTGGAACGGCGAGATATTGTCCGAGGGAGCATGGTGCCATAGGCCTATGAGGTATGGGAGGGCCATTGGGCTGGATATCCGCCCCTATGATCTCCGCCATTTCTTTGCCATTACATTCTTGAGGCAGGGAGGCAATATTTACGACCTGCAGGCGATAATGGGGCATACCACA
>JABLXA010000028.1 GCA_013178415.1 Bacillota bacterium
TTGGGCGTTGAGTTCTGCCATGAGGTGCAATATGGTCGAAAGCTGCGCCCGGAGAGCCTGTTCCTGATGGGTAAGCCTCTCCTCTATACCTTGAATGCGCCGGTCGATCTCCTTAATCCTGCCGTTTATCGACTTCTGATCACGGGCAATGATTCCGACCAGATCCTCCACATACGGCGACACCAGATTCTTCACTTTCTGGGCTACTCCCGACGTAGAGCCAAGAAGGTCAGCTACCGCCTGAAGGTTATTGGCAAGGTAGTCATCAAGCTTAGCCTCATCTGCTATAGACCGATCGCAGTACTGGTTATCACAAGCCGGCTCCTGCCAGCCGTCTGGCTTACGACAGCTACTCTAGCCCCTACTCCGGCAGCATTTATAGCCTTCGCCATCGCCGCGAGCACCTGCTCATTAGTCTGGCCCGAAGTCACAGAAACAGAGACATCTCTTGAGACCCCTCCGACAGTGATGGTAAAGGTCTTCGTACTGGTGGTGGTCCAAAGCGAAGTATCGCTACTTACAAGCTGATTTGAGACCACAACATCCTGGCTTGCAAGCCGCGACACAAAGATACTGTAAACTGCCTTCGCCGGAGTCCCCGAGACTTCCGCAGTGAGGATATCGGTTCTGGATGATATAGCGGTCAGCTTGTAATAAACAGGATCAGTCGCCGATATCAGGAGAGCTTCGGCGGAATTCTTGAGTGCAAGAAGCGAAGAATTGAGATCACGGAACATTGCCTCCCGGGTCCTGGAGGCTATCCTTTATCTTATTAAGATCCACTATGGGTTTTCGCTGAATCTCCATGTATTTGGAGATATATTCCTCGATGCTGGGCATAGCCGACCCAAAGGAATTTAGATTTATAGGGACTACCAATCTGATCATCCCGTTAAAGCCATAAAGGATGCTGTATAAGCTCCGCAGCAAACCTACCCGAATGAGGCCACCCTGGAGCCATAAGCGACGCAGGGCTTACAGGTCGAGTCTCTTTACGAATTCTTACTATTAGATACATATCGGCAAAAGGGGGAGGATCTTTAGCCCCACTTTGGGTCTATCCTGAAAATCTTCCCGCCACCGGACCCCTCCCGAATAGCAGCCGCCATATCCTCGGTCTGCGGCACGAGGGAGAATCTTACGTCCGGATTGATGAGGGGGCTTCAGCGATAGAGCAGGGTCTAACCACTACGCCGGAGCCCCACTCTGCATCAGCAGGCCAGGAAAATCAGGTATAGTGTCTGGCCTGGTTTCCCGAATAAATTCGTATAAAGGATTGCCGTATCATGCCGAATTAATATAATAACAGGCAAATATGCCGCAGGCGCTTTAAGGAGGGGTTAGACTTGAAAACAAATCAGGTTGTAGTTTTAGCAGCAGCGTGTTCGCTGGTTTTAATGCTGGGCATTGCCGGTACGTGTTTTGCGCTTCAACCATCTGATACTGAAACCGGTACATATGATGCTGTCTTCACCTCAAATATAATAACCGCCTTTCCGGAGCTAAATCTCTCGACTGAGGTCATTCAAGGGCTTCGATCAAGAGACATCGGGTGGGGCGAGATCACGATCGCCGCAAGCCTTGCATCTTCTTCAGGCAAAACCCTGGACGAAGTAATAACCATGGCCGATTCGGGACTCGGCTGGGGGGAGATAGCAAAGGAACTTGGCGTGGAGCCAATGGCCCTTGGCCATGCAGTAAGCGAGGTCATTGGAAATGCAAAGCACGGGCGTGCTGATAAGGATGCTCTAGAAAACGCCGCTATCTCAGACTTGCTTGCTTCCAATTTCGGTCTTGAAAATTCTGGGGTTGCCGCTCTTACGGAGTCAGGAATCAAAAAACAGGACGTCCTCATGGCGCTTTCGGCCGCAGCAATCACGGGTAATGCAGGCACATTTGAGAAGGCCCTCGCGCTGCGCCAGGAAAGCCGTAACTGGCAGGATGTTTTTCAGGCCCTCGGTATAGACCCCAGGGGCGCAAGGGACATGAGGACGGTTATGCAGAGGAGCGAAATCAAGGAGCAGCTTCGCGAGATGGTAAACGAGCTGCAAAAAGCCCGGGAAAAGAGTCAGGAGGGTACTGGCACAGAGTTAAATGACGAAAACACAGAAGAAGGCTCTAGTGACCAGACTCTCGATGAAGATAACAATAATGATGATAATGCCCAGAACCAAGAGACCATTAATGACGACAAAGATGACCAAAACAAGAACGACAAAGACGACAAAAACAAGGATGACAAAGACGACCAAAAGATCGAGAAGGAACACAAGAGAGATAAGGATAGCGGCAAGAAGAACACGGGCGCCGGTCAAGACAAAAGCGAGGGAAATAAGGGCGAAAAAAATGAGAGACATAACAACGAAAGGGCCGGGCATAAAAATGGAGATGAAGAAGACGAAGATTGAGGGCAGAGAGATCTCTAGGTTCTGATGCGAATTGCAGCGAAATGCATATAGCGGCTTCTACTAAGATGAAAGTTAGGGTAGAAGCCGTTTTCAACCCGAGTCTGACGTGTCGAAAGGATTCTCATCTGTTCCCCGGTCGGCTTGGCCAGTGTTCTAACTGGCTGGTTTAGTCCGGGGAACTCATATCTACGAAGTTCTTCATCCTCTGGCTTTAAATGGCCCTTACCAGGGAACGAGTGTTCTCCGTCCTCTTTATAGGAGGCCGAAGCCTGCTGTGATGTCAGATGCTTGCCTGTTCATCAATTCGTCTCCTCCCGCAATAAAGCCGGTTCGCGAATGGATCCAAGACTGGTCACGAAGTGCCGGCATCGGTAGCTCGTGTTATACATATTAGTATCCTGCTGACTGTAGACCATCTTATGCACATGCTACCGGAGCATTATACATAAGAATCATGAATCTGTCGACCATTCTTGACCGAGGCCTGGACTTTTGATATAACCTTCGAGGCCTTTACCATACGTCACCTATGTCCCTGTGCGCCATTGAAACCTTCTCAAAACATAATCGGAATATTCATGGTACATATCATAGTGGTTATCGATGAACCTGGTCCAATACGAATAAGCACTGGTAAACATAGGGTATGACCGGAAACCGTCTTTGCGGCAATGAAGGATGCTCATGGATTCGGGTAGGCAGGGCTGCAAGTTAGATTAGCCTGCCAGAATATCTCCCTCCAGGCTGGCTGTAGTAGCTATCTCGACGCGGCCAGAAGGTATGAGGTTTCCTTTTACCTTACCGGCAACGATGATATTCCTGGCTCGAATCTGAGCTGACACCAACCCGCTCTCGCCGATTATGATGTCTCCCTCGGTAGAGATCTTTCCCTCTACCCAGCCATCAATCCGCAGGGTGCCACGAGATACTATTTCGCCGCGGAAGTGTGTCCCCGGGGCAATCAAGGCATCGATTCTATCGGCCGCAGTTGCTGCTTCTTTCTTGCCAGGCATACCTTCGGGTCTCCTCCTCTGCAGAACTCTATGGTAATATTCCAAGCGGATCAACCAGCTTCCCCTTCACCGAAATCATGAAATGCAGGTGAGGGCCTGTGCTCCTGCCGGTGGAACCTACTCTGGCAATGAGGTCCCCTTTCTTGACCTTCTGCCCTCGCCTAACCAGGATCGAAGAAGTATGGGAATACTGGGTCCGGTAACCGTATCCGTGGTCGATGATCACGGTACGACCATAGCCGGCAAGCCAGCTGGCAAATGTGACCCGGCCGTTGCCTGCCGCAAAGATCGGGGCGCCTGTACCGGCGGCAATGTCCAACCCGTCGTGAAACTCTCTTCCACCACCAAAAGGAGATTGACGGTAACCGAACCTGGAAGTGATGATACCCCGTGCCGGCCATCTGGTAGGAAGGGCTGCCAGATATTGACGTCGAGCAATAACGTCTGTCTTCAATTCCGCCAGACTGGCGGCTTGCCGTTCCAGCAATGAATTCAACTCGTCAAAGCCCGGCACAGTCGCTCCCTGCATTCCCGACTCGTCTGTTTCGATTGCGCCGGGAATGTCAATGGATGGGATGCCACCCCCCATCGAACCCGCTTCCTCTTCCAGAGAATTGGTGCTTTTCATGGGTGGAAGGCCTAATAGTTTTCGCAGTTGCTTGTCCAGCTCCTCCACGACCTGCATTTTATCTCGAATAATCTTCGCTTCTTGTTTGAGCCGCAGGATCTCCTGCTGTTGCCGCCTATTGGCAACCTCAAGTTCCTCACAGTATTCGGCCTCGGAACGCAGTCGCAGGTTGGAAACGAGCAAATATGTACTCGCAGCCAGTATGGCAATCGTAGCCCCCGCCGCCATTTTGAAAAACCAGCCGGGAACTCTCAAATTGGTCACTCTTCTGTGACAACTAGGGACAATGAGCACCGTCCAGGGTGCCCCATGTTTGGGCCTAGTCTTCCTCATCCAATCATCACCTAAGCCACCAGAATGCAGTCACTGTTCTGGTCCCTGGGTCATTGCTAGTAACTACTATAGAAGTGTGGTTGTTTGTAGTTGGGAAGTGGCTCTTGTCTATCTACCTCCAGGGCACGTGCCCCGGCCGGAGACGGTAGTATCTCTTGAACATCGTCGTCCCGGCTGTGCTGCCTTCCAGCGTCAAGAGCATCATCCAATAGTTCACGGCTAGAGTTGGCCGGATTCTCATAAAGGTTCTCATCAGAAATATCCCCGATATCGCCGGTTGGAGAGGTGTCGCCTGTACTCTCCCCTTCCGCCGTATCATTCATTTTCTCGCTTTCACTCTCGCCACTATCAACTAGTATGCTTCCATCTTTGGCGGACAGGTGCTTGCAGCTTAATTTGCCATAATACAGCTGTCCAGAGGAATGAATTACCAGGGTATCGACTTCCACATCGCCGTGCACTACGCCGGCAATCTCAAGGATCCTGGCCTCGATTTTCCCGCAAAAACGGCCAGAAGGATTGATTATCACGCCATTTCCCTTACAAATCATGCCGTTAACGACACCGTTGATTTCGATTAAACCGGGATTCTCGCACGAGGTTCCAGCACCAAAGAAATTGGTCACCAAATCCGTTAACCTCATCAAGAGATCACCTTAAGATCTTGTTCGGTCTGAGTTTGAACCTCTTCGCCGGCACCCGGAGACCGCCATAACCAGTTGCCCCAGGCCAGGTATCCACGGCAGTTGGCGGTAATGGGATCGGCGGCCAGTTTTGCCTGCGGCAGATGTGGCAACAGGTAAGAACCAATGGCCTGTCCGCCTCCGCCAGTAAGTATCAAATTGTCGAAATCGGGACACTTCCACTGGGAATTGATCTCCACCAGGATGTTCATAGCCAGCTTCTCGAATGCACTGGCGACAATATCTGCAATGTCAAGTGTCTGTCCAGAAATATTGATTTTACGCTCAATGATGACACTGTCAAGAGCGTAATGCTCCTTTTCCAGTCCATATTCCATGGCCAGATTCGAGCCGACATCACTATATGCTGTAGCCAGACCCACCGATAGCGATTTACTTTTCTCCGGTATGTATTCACCATCTTCTATTGCGGCCAGATCGGTCGTGCGGAAGCCGATGTCAATGATCCCTGTCAGGCCCTGCATGGGAAACGCTGACTTTCCTCCATCCGGGCTGAGAAATTCAGACCAGTAAGTACCCAGCGGCTGGGGCACTATTTCTACTTCGGAAACATATACCCTGGTATCCTGAATTTCCCTTCCCTGCAGAATCTTGATAGTCCTTTCGCCTCTAACCCGTGTCTGGAGATCTTCGGCCAAATGTATCCTTTCCACCGGGAGGCCCGTGACTACCCTGAACTCATTAGTACGATTGCAGCAGAATAGACTTAAGGCGCTGTAAAAAAGAATCTCAAAATCCTCTCCCAAAGCGCGCGCGTAGGAAAGGTCGCGGTAGACGAATTTCGAGTGCCTTATAGCGGCCTTGCCGACGAAATATAGCTTTTGCCCCAGTCCGATCTTCAAATCGTCGAGTGTATGGTTACTTCTTGTACTAAATGTTGGTTTAGTGTGGCCTTCACCTACTACACTGGGAAAAGAATAACCGGATTCCCCATCGGTAGCTTTTACAAAACCATAACCGACATCCAGACCGATTAGTTTTGTCATCCTTTAACCTCCCGCTTTCAATGAGACTTGCAGGCCTGCATAGTCAGACCGGCGAGTTGTCTCTTCCTGACACACGAGGGACTTCGAAGCGATCTCTTGTGTCAAGGACCGCTTTCATAGAAAAGCCGAAATAGCGGCGTCAACTTCCGCCGCCAGGCGGAAGAGGAAGCCGCAGACGAGGCTCTCCCCCCGCCACGGCCTGCTCCCGCCCCACCCCGCTGGTTTATATCCACTGACACTGATTATAGCAGCATCAAATTAACCCCTCTCAAACAAACTTAAACTCTCGTTAACGTTTCTCTCAACTTTTTATAACTTCGGAAGAGAGGAAATGTCTCTCCCGGGGAGAATATAACCACAAAAGTGCAACCGGGCAGGGAATGCTTATGGCTGGAGAGAAAATCCTGGTGATTGACGATGAGGCTATAGTAAGGAGGGTGATTGAACATCACCTGGTGCGGGAGGGTTTTCAGGTGATCACCGCCGGGGACGGTGGCAGCGTCTTTGAGCTGGTCCGTGCCCATAAGCCGGAACTGATCATCCTGGACATACTTTTGCCTGACGTTGACGGCATCGAAGTTTGTCGAGAAATACGCAAGAAGAATAATGTCCCGATCATATTTCTGACATCCAAGAGAGATTCTTCAGATATTATACTGGGCCTGGGCGTCGGCGGGGATGACTATATAGTTAAACCTTTCAACCCAAAAGAACTGATTGCCCGGGTAAAGGCGAACCTGCGCCGGTGCCTCATGCAAAACACGGTCTATCAATGCCCGGAGCAAGAGAAAATACTCACCTATCCAGGTCTAGAAATAGACCTGTCCAGCCGCTCGGTCTTGGTGGACAGCTCCCCGGTCGCCCTCACCAATAAAGAGTTTGAACTTCTTACTTTGCTGGCGCAAAACCCCAACCGGGTCTTTTCTTATAACCAGATACTAGAATCGATATGGCAATTCAAATACAACGCTGACTACCGGACGGTAATGGTTCACGTTAACAGGCTTCGCAAGAAGATAGAGGCGGATCACTCTAAACCGCGTTATATCATCACCGTAAGGGGCGTAGGGTATAAATTCCACCATCAATAGGCCAGCCTGGTCATTTCCTGACTTCCTTCAGAAAAGCCAGCATCTCCTCCTCAAGCCGACTGTAATTCGCCTCGATCGCCACTATGAGTTTTCCCGCCACATCCAGCCCGCCAGCCAGGGCTATCTCTTCCAATTCATGGCATGAGTCTGCAAAACTAGTAATACCGAGCAAATAGCCGCTCGACTTCATCCCGTGAGCCAGCACACGCAGAGTCGCAGCATCCTTCTGATCGAAAGCCTTTCGCAGTGCATCTAGCTTTACAGGTATATCTTTCAAAAAGGTCTCTATCAGGTCAATGAGAAAACTCTCATCCTCCCCTATCATTTCCCTGAATTCATCGCGCCTGACGGAGTCAACAAATCTTGACATGAAGGAATCCACCACCCGGTTTCCCGCCTCTTTGATGCTCCGCGCACTTTCCTCCACCGTCACATCAGAATCAGGCAACCAGCGCGCAAGTACCTTTTGCAGGTCTCCCAGCCTGATTGGCTTGCTCAGGAAATCATCCATCCCGGCGCTCAAACACTTCTCCTCTTCCCCTGACATGACGCCGGCTGTCATCGCAATTATTGGGGCTCTTCGCCCCCTGGCAGCCTCCTGGCTGCGGATTGCCCTGGCCGCTTCGTAACCGTCCATCACGGGCATCTGGCAATCCATGAAGACAAGGGTATAAGAAGTCCGGGAATAAGCCTCCACAGCCTCCGCGCCATTGTGGGCGATTTCGGCGGAAAAGCCCAGCTTCTTCAATTGGGAGACAATCAATTTCTGGCTGATGGCATTGTCCTCCACTACCAGGACGGTGCCAGACTTGTCTTTTCCCTGCAGGCACATTGGGGGCTCGCCAGCGGTAATATTCCTGCCGGCAGGCTCAGCCCCCGCACTACCCCGCTGGAATGGAATAGTGAACCAGAAGGTGGATCCCCGCCCTGCTACACTGTCGAAGCCAATCTGCCCGTGCATCAGTTCCACCAGGCGCTTGCAGATGGCAAGGCCGAGGCCGGTGCCACCGTGCTTGCGGGTCGTCGCAAGATCGACCTGGTAGAAGGGTTGGAATAAAAATCGCCGAGCCTGTGAGGGTATGCCTATGCCGGTGTCCTGCACCTCAAAACGAACTGTCACATGATCGGGTTCCTCCCTTTCCAGGAAAGCCCGGAGCGTTACTTCGCCCTGTCCGGTAAACTTGACGGCATTGCTCATCAAGTTTAGGAGCACCTGGCTCAGGCGCATCGGATCCCCGCGGAGTAAGGTGGGGATTTCAGGCGCGAGATAAGATCGTAGAGCAATCCCCTTGCTGCGTGCTTTGGGCGCCACGGTGGCCAGGACGTTCTTTCCTACCTCCGGGAGGTTGAAGTCTATGGACTCCAATTTGAACTTGCCTTCTTCAATCTTGCTGAAGTCGAGAATATCATTGATGACCGTCAACAGGAGTTCGGAGGACTCTCGGATGACGGATGCGTATTCTCGCTGCTCTTGATCGAGGAGTGTCTGAAGCAGGAGTTCTGTCATGCCGATGACGCCATGCATGGGGGTTCGTATTTCATGGCTCATGATCGCCAGGAAGTCGCTTTTGGCGCGGTTGGCCGCATCAGCGGCATCCCTCGCCCTCGTGAGCTGCTCATTGATTTGTTGCAGTTCCCTGGTTCTTTCGGCTACTGTCTGTTCCAGCATCTGGTTCCACCTGGACAACCGGTCGCGGGATTGTTCCAGGTCCGCATACAAACGGGCGTTTTCAATAGAAATGGCCATCTGGGAAGACAGCAGCCTCAATACTTCCACCCGCTCCGGTGTGAAGACGCCTGCAGACAGGCTGTTTTCCAGGTAGAGCACGCCGACCGTTTTACCCTTTCCAACAATCGGCAGGCAAAGAACTGAAGCCGTGAGCCTGCTGGCCACATAAGGATCATCCACAAACATACCCGTTTCGGCTGCGTTGTCGAGAACCACGGTTTCGCTGGTCCTGGCCACGTAATTGACCACCGAGCGCGGTAAGAGGTCATATTCTTCCAGGGGGATGGATTGAAGGACTTCGATATTCATTTCATCCATTCCAGTTTCTACTTGGGCTTCTAGATACAAGTGCTCGCCTTTCGAGAGGAGCAGGGCCGCCCGGCTGGCACCGGCATCTTGCATAACCGCTTCCATCATCTTTTTCAATAGGTCTTCCAGGATGATTTCCCCGGACAGGATCTGGGCGGCCCGGAAAATGGCTTCCA
Source organism: Bacillota bacterium (assembly GCA_013178415.1). Lineage (NCBI taxonomy): Bacteria > Bacillati > Bacillota > Bacillota bacterium. The sequence goes on from JABLXA010000028.1 coordinate 9,378, forward strand.
TGTCCACCATTTGTGACAGGTCGCGACCTGTCAGGGCGGGCGGCGCTCCCGAACCGGGGGCCGCTCCCCTGCCCTCTTCTTCTCTCGCCAGCCAGGGGTACTGGGATCGAAGCTGCTCCGTTTTTATCCGTGCGCCCCAGGTGCGATAACCCTCGTAGGCATCTCGTATATATTTCTGGGCCAGGTCGGTTAATCCCCTGGAAAAGTAAAACCTGGCCGCGCACTCGCTGGCAATGGCCGCATTCTGGATAAAACCCTGAGTCCTGGCCGACTGGACGGCCTTATCATAGAGCAGGGCGGCCTTTTCATTCTGCCGGCGTATGCGGGCCATTTCCGCCGCAATCAACAGGTGTTTGTGCTCGAAATTGGCCGGGCAGTGCCGGGCCCATTGCTTCATTTGACGGTGTTTTTTCAACAGTAATGGCCAAAACGCCGTTTTTTCCCTGACCGAGAAGGTGTGATACATTGCTGTGACAGTCAGGCAATAATAGAAAGCGTGATCGGCGAGATAGACTTCGCCGAAGTACAGCTTTGTCAAACGTTCGGCCTCTTTCAGCAGGGGCAGCGCTCGATCATAACTGCCCAAAAGGTAATAAACCTGGCTCTTGCAAAGATAATAGTCAAAGAGTTCCTTTTCTCTGATCTGGTAACCCGTATCTCCCCGGATAAACTCCTCTTCATTGAAAGCATCGTCACTGAAAGTGTCCGGTCGGTGAGTCAATCCCTGCAGGTCGAGGGCCAACTGCCGGTATATAGTCAAAAAACAGGAAAAGTATGGGTCTTTCACTTTTGATGCAAACTGAAAACTCTCCTTGATCTGATCCGCCAGTTCTTGTAGCGGAACGCCCTGGAAGTGCTTTGAAATGAGCAAGAAGGTCATAGCATATCCGGCGTAGGTAAAATCGCGGAGAACCAGGCAGTCCTCTATTACCTTCTTCAGATATGATTCACCTTGTCTGGCGTGTTCCAGCCAGTGTAGGACGAAGGCTCCATACAAAAAGTTGACGATGCATTTCTCAGACGGGGTTCCGTGCCGCTCCGCCAGGGCGAGGGCAATTCTCCCCAGCGGGACGCCGGTTTGAAAGTCTTTCAAGCGTATGATACTGACCATGGCCAAGGCCATATAGCCGGAGCCGGAATTGGCGAAATGACCGTACCGCAAAGAAAGCTCGCATGTTTTCAGGCTGGTGGCCATCAACAGGTCCTCGTTGTTATTATAGGCGCATGGAGAAATAGCGACCAGCAAATTCAAAACCGCCTGAATTTCCTCACCGCGTGCTGGAGGCAATTCCTCTATCCGGTCAATTCCTACCTTTTTTATCAGCCTCCTGACCTTGATCAACTCCCGGACAATGTAAAGCGTAGAGGGTTTTGCCGGTAGGTCATGCCCCAATTCCCGCAGCCCCTGTAACCCCACATCGATGGCTCTGGTATCAAAGTCGTTCTTGGTAGCGAATAAAATGGCGATCAAATGCAGTTGCGTCCTGTCTAATTTACTCCGGGCTTTTCTCAAAAGCTCCCGGTACAGTTCCTCTGCTTTGTCATAATAACCGCACAGATACTGGCACTCGAGGCGCTCAAGGTGCAATTGAAAAGTCAAAGGATAGTGGGTTTCCCAGCACTTTTCTTCCAGCAACCCCGATCCTATCTCCAGGTATCTCAGGGCAGAGTCGAAAGCCGAAGCCTGCTTGGCCCTTTTCCCTGCCAGGAGATTCAGTTCTGCACCGCGGACTCTCTCATTATTCTCGATCAACAATTCTATTCCCAGGTTCAAGTGATTAACTGCCGTAAGGAAGGCCATCGAATCTGACTCTTGCCTTGTTTCGGTGCCCTCCTCCAGTCTCTTGATCATCAAGCAGCCCAGGCGATAATGGATAATCTTCTTTTCTTCATCTGGAATCAAGAGATATATCGCCTGGTGCACGCGGTCATGGACAAAACTGTAAATCTGCCCATCTACCCTCTGGATCAGCCCTTCCCTGACGCAATCATTCAAATGCTCCTCGATGGCGGTATCAGACTGGCCAGCGACTTCTGTCAGCAACTGTACATCAAATGTATCCCCGATGCAGGCGGCAAATCGCAGGAGTTTCTTGCTGTCGTCGGGCAGCAGTGTGATTTTGCCCGTAAGGAAGCTTACTATGTCACCGGCGATTTCGGCTTGCTCCATTTGACGGAGATCCCAATGCCATCCACCATCATGCCCGGGCAGAATCAGCCCTTCTTCATACATCGCCTGGAGTAATCCTCTTACAAAAAACGGGTTGCCCCCGGTCTTCTGATAGACAAATCCGGCGAGCGGCCTTGCTTCTTCTTCACTGCAGTAAAGACTGGCTGCAATGAGCTTCTCTACTTCGCGAATGTCAAGGGGGGACAGCCCGATCGTGCTGAGGCGGTTCGCACCCCGTTCCATAGCCTTGATAGCTTCCCTCAAAATATGATCTGACGACAGCTCTTCCTCCCGGTAAGTGCCTATCAGCAACAGATGGCGGATTTCATGTTCCAGAAAGATCGATTTCAGAATCTCCAGAGACCCGGGGTCGGCCCAGTGCAAGTCGTCGAGGAAAAGCACTAAAGGCGCACCTTCCCTGGCGAACGACTGGAGCAACTGGGAAAAGGCATAGAAAAGGCGTTCCCTGGCTTCCACGCTTGAACCGGCCTCCGCTTCTGGCTGCTCGCCCACCAAGCGCCCGACATACGGCATTAGTGCTGCAACCAGGGAAACATTGGCCCCCAGCTTTGTGAGGATTTGGTTTTTCCAGGCCGTTATTTCTTCGCGGCTCCGGGTCATAAGCCATTGAAACAACTGCCCGAAGGCCTCGATTATAGGACCATAGGGAGCCCTACTCTTGAGAGACTGGAACTTCGCGCTGATGAAAAATCCCTGCTTCTTTTGCATCTGCTTGCTGAATTGCTGGATCAGCCTTGTCTTGCCCACCCCAGCTTGACCTGCAACAAGAACGATTTCAGCCGGGCCGCGGCCAACCCTTTCCAGGGCCGCCTGCAAGAGTCGCAGTTCGCGTTCTCTTCCGTAAAACCCGGTTGTAAGATGAAATGTGGCAGGAATGTCATACTGTCCGATCCTAAAGGGAGTGATGCTTTTCTGTCTTTTCCATTCCTTGAGGCATTGGAGCAAATCCCGTCTCATGCCTTCAGCACTCTGATACCGGTCGTCCGGATCCCTGGCCAGGCATTTCATTACGATGTCGGAAAGAATCTCCGGGATTCGCCTGTCTAGCTGGTGAGGAGGTCTAATATCCCCGGCCATCAAATTATGGAACCATTCCAATCTATTCTTACCCTCAACGGGCAGCCGGCCCATCAGCATTTCATAGAAAATCACGCCCAGGGAAAACAGATCTGATCGCAGGTCCACGGGCCGGTTCAGACGGCCGGTCCGTTCAGGCGCAAGATAGAATAGGGTTGGGGGATCAGTATCTGGTCTCGTTACTCGGTTAGAATCTGCAAGACGAACCGCGTCATCTTGCTGGTTGATTGTCAAGATATCGGGGTTCAGGTTGCCCAGGATGACGCCTTTCTGGTGCAACCGGGAAAGAAGCTCCGCTAATTGCACAGCAAGGCGCAGAAACATCTCCGGTGACATCTCTTGCTGCTGTAGATACTGCCGGAATGGCACGGACTTTGAAGCGCCCGTTTCTGAGAGATGATTACCGTCGTCCGAATATGTTTCCCCAGAGCTCACATCGCCATCCAACGTCTCAAGCTCCTCGTCTATGATGGAACAAATTACAATCTTACTTTCTTTATAGCACCATTACCAGGAACATGCAAGCGCCACCGGCTACTTCTTTACCTCTCGATCCTCGCACTCCTTATTATGAGGCCCGACTTTCTCAGTTTAGCCTTCACTTTCACCTGGACATTGACACGGCGAAACTCATCATCCCACCGGTCCTTGAGATCCATATATGCCTGTTTTTGGCTGCCCCATTTGCCTCGGGGTGCCATGCCGGAAAAGTCGGCCGCATATTCGTCGAATGCATCTATCATTCCCAGGCTCTGTAAGACTTGCCCATCACCTGTTAATGGACCGAAGGGAGAGGCTCGACCATCACCGCTGCATTGAAAGAGTCTTGAAAATCTACCATCTTCGCCGATATGATAAACATTGAGAAATGATCTGTGCGGTCCCGCAGCACCCTGGATGACAACTGCATGAGGGTAAATGGCTCCCATTATTGGGTAAACAGTTAAGCCGACAAGATGCTCAAAAGGAATTGGTCTGTATGCTATAAACCCTCTATCCGTCTGTACCAATACCTTTTTATCTATTTTCACCCCTCTCCGTCGTGTAAAACTGAACGAATTCCTAAACCTCGTGCCAGAGGTTCGACTCCTCTCAGACCCACCATTTTCTATACTGCGGCAAAATCAACTACTGCGCTGCTTCACGGGCGGTGGGGCACCTACACCGCCGGGCTACCCAAAATGGGTGGTCCGCTGCCCTCTTTCTATTGATCCCGCGATTAATTCTATGCCGCTGGCATCGGGGATCGCATGGCAAGAACTATAAACCATAGGCGCTCCATGGGCTCTGTATATTATTGGTCACGGTCCTCGCTCTAGTACCGGCAGAAAGAATGCTGTTGAGTAAAGATCGGGTATAACAGTAGAGTTCGCCCAAGCGTCGCCGGGTTCATATCATGCGGGAGCTTATGATATGACGTTATCCGAAAGACATCCTCTCTAGACCCGATTCTAAACGGGTATTGTGTTTCCAAAATACTCACAATATAATCTAAGATAGAAGAGGTGAAGCTCTATGTCAGAAGTAGTTTTGCTAACTAACCTCGACGCCAACGCAATACTTTCAATCCTCAGCCAGATGAGCTTTGAAGAGAAAATACGCATATACTCTGAACTTGAAAAAGAACTTCGTTCAACACTCGCCAACCTGATCACCAGCATAAGGAAAGAGAATCAGTCAAATCCCATGTCACTTGAGGAAATAACCCGGGAAGTCGAAGAAGTTAGAGCTAAGCGCTATGAGACGAAAGCTTAAAGTAGTGCTTGATACAAATAGTTCCTAAGTCTACTTTCAAACCGCGTTTTGCAGACAAGAAAGCGGCGGAAGGCCAAGGATCCACTTTCAGACAGGTATTGTATTTCCCAAATGCTCACAATATAATCTGAGGCCGTACCCTACCGGGATCTCTCGAATATCAAGGCGAAATCTTGGCCGTTTTCTCGACCAGTTTGGTTTTGCCTGTCAATGGATCAGCTTTGAGAGATTCGCAGAATTCAACCGAATATCGGATGTTGCCGAGGTTCTTTCTGGCGAGGAAGGAGTTCATCTGATCGCTTATCTTGAGCCGCAACTCCTGTTCAGGAATCTCCGGTTCCCCGACCACCCTAATGACCAGCGATGTCTCTCCCGTTTGTACGAACTGGTACTGCTTTATCCCTGGGACATCCAAGTCATCAAGGAAGAGAGGATGCAGGAAATCCCATTTCCACTCTCCGTTCCGGAACCACATAATCTCTTCGTCGCGTCCCAGTATCCTATCTATGTATGTGTAAGGCAAGGCCCCTGTTCCTTGGCGGTTGAATCCTTCGACCATGTCATCAAGTCGATAGCGGATAAGTGGGAAAGCGCGATTGTATAGAGGCGTAATGATGAGTCTGTTGTGCTCGTCGACCTCACAATAGTTCATATCATCGAAAAGGTACAGACCTTTCTGTGAGTTCATTCCGATCCCGATAACTAGGGACTCTGTGCAAGCATAATAGTCTATTATATCGGCGCCAAATGTCTTCTGGAGATACCAGGATGTTTCTTCCGAGAGGGGTTCTCCTCCTGTGATGATCTTCTTGGGATGAATACAGATTTTGCCTTCTTTCTGCAGATCGGCGATTAGCTTTATGCACGACGGATATCCTCCGAGATAATTCGGGTTGAATCTCTGGATCCTGTCCACCCACGTTTCCCAGGGGTCCTGCACGTTCAGGATGACGCTCCTGGCCCCGTATTTCTCGATTCCGCTTAAGGCTAGAGCAGTGCTCGCATAGCCGCTTCCTACAGACGCTACATAGAGAACGCGGATAGGGAAATCCCTGAGAGTGATAGAATTCTTCCCGAGCATGCTTATGCGAATCATGTTTGCTTCGACAGCCGTCATGGCGCGTTCGTCATAAAGGAAATTACAGGGCTTGCCTGTGCTCCCTGAGCTGTGGACCAGGATGTAGCCATCGATGCTTTTGGAAGCCGGATCTCCGGCATCAAAAGCCCATTTATGCGAGGGAATCACTGGGTGCGGCGCTATTCTTTCAAAGTTACCGCGAACGTCATCCTTGGTAATGATCGGAAGATCCTGGGGAGTCAAATGCGGCAGATCAGCCTCCCGGATACCCCAAGCACGGTAAAGATCCCTGTAAAACGGCCTTTCCGAGAATGCGAATTTCACAACCTGGCTGAACCTTTCTTCGCTGAACCTCAGGATTCTTTCTCTAGGCCACCGGTTGTGCTGCAACAAGCGGTAACCCTCGTGGATCAGATTCATTATAGATACGAGCTTATGCCCGGACATTGTGTGAACGCTCCTCATGAAAAACGTGATTTTGCCGAGTACCAGAGTGTTAGCATGGGGGAAGATCAAATCTAGGGTACCAGAACTATTATATCCTCTCAACTCCTGACATGTAACCTTCTTTGGTTGATTTTTGCAGACTCACGCCCAATGAACTGAAAACCCGATTCCATGCCACTAACCCCAGACTCCGGTATATGCTCGGCAGGGATTGCCCATCGAGGGCTGCGTTCGGAAGTTGCGTTCCATGCCCCACCCCCTCTGGGCGATGATGCTTGACCACCTGTTGGAGGGATGCTACCCACGGTGAATGCTTCCTTACCTTTGGCCTGAAGAGAACAATGCACATCCCCCATGAAGCCTTCCAAAACGGCATCTTATCTTCTTGCCAATTAGTGGACATGATTTCTCGCCCGGGAAGGGGCGAGGGAGACAAATCAGGGGAATCTCTGTTCATACGCGGCCCGAATTGCGAGGGAAGGATCAGATGCGGGGTCCGGATGCTCATCGAGAACCTTATGAACCCCCGGCATTTCATCAGAACCGCCGGCCAATCGCTTCTGGGCATCAATATGTCCTTGGCGTTATGCAATAGGAACCCACATTAGACCGGGTGCATAGGATATGATGAGGAATTTGCCCCCGCGACAAAGGTAGCGCCCCAGAAAAGGGGGGCAAGGAGGGCAAATAGAATTGTATGTGATTACTCATTTTGTCATTGGTGCGACGATTGGGCTCGTGCTTGTGGATCCGGTCTTGGCTTTCCTTGGTGGATGCGTGAGTCATGCATTGGCCGATATGACTCCCCACCATGATCCCCAAGGCCTCATTCCTGGCTTGCTTAGCGTTGTACCGGTCTTGGGTATCGATTCACTTCTTGGATCCTGGGGTTACGGCCTGGCAGTTCTGGCGGGCGGCATCGGCGGTGTAATTCCTGATGCTGAGCATGTATTGACCTACCTTCATCGAGGTGATTCTTGATTGAGGTCTTAAGCTTTCCGTCCTCAGCCACGGCAGGAGCTGCTATGTCCTTCAAGTAGTGGAATTGACAATATTGATGGGGAACACCTGGTAAAAGCTCACTTACTGCAGCGCGAATGGACGATTGAGCATCGCTTATGACTCCCAGTATGGGATAACCTGATTCCACCACGGGTTTGAGTAACCGCTTTATGCTGCCAGCATCACTGCTCATAAGGACTTCCGCGCATAGGGCGCAATTTGTGAGCGCTTCCCTGACCACCCATAGAGTCTCATTTCCCCTCTCGGATTGCACTCCATCTATGGATATGAGCATACCCCCATTTTTCTCAATCTCCGGCGCGAGACCAGCGATCTTTTGAGGGTTAGTGTATTTAAGCAGCCTCATATAGGCCTCATACAGATACTGGATCTCACGTTCTGAGACATCTATCCCTCGCTCAATCATCCCCCTGTGTATCTGCTCCCGAGTATAGTGGTGGGTCAATTGCAGTACACCTACATGAACCACAACATCCAACCCGTAGGAGAATCCCTTCAGAGCCATGGCGTCCGCGATTGCAGATCGCCAGACAACGCCAGGGTGGGGACAATCAGGATTGGTGCATCTGAAGCCGAGATTCGATACAAATAGGACGCCGGCCAAGGTGATTATGTGCTTTCTCCAGACAGCATGGCAGCACTCTATTGGTCCGCCGCAATGGAGACATGTGTCATTCTCCAGACGGTAGGTCACTCGTTCAACCTCAGGGAATACCTTCGCCTTCTTCATAACTTGCATCAGCTCTCCTTATCGATACCCTTATTGGGTATCCTGCCCTTGATAAGGAGGACTTATCAGTCATTTAGCATGATGTGCGAATTTTACCGGCATCGAATCGGACAGGATTCAGCAACAAGCAGTTAGCGAAACCTTGCGAAGTTATGAGGAGTTAAGCGAATTGATAATAGGAGTTTAAGCTTGTTTAGAAGGGCTTGATTTGAAACTGCTATAATGATAATACGCGGCATAAATCCATGGGGTTAGCGGGGCGGGAGTGGATGCAGGCCACTCCCGTGAGGAAGTGCTAGCCTCCTTCCGGCAGTAGCCGGAGGCTCATACCATTAAATTATGGGCTTCTCATGTTCTCCTCGGAAAGGGGTGATATGCATTTGCCGGTTTGTATAGTCAGCTTTGAATTCCCGGGATACGATACAATAGCACCATACGGCTAATAAAAGGAGGATCATTTGAATGAAAACGCTCAGAATCGCTATTTGTCTTGCTGTCTGTATTACGGTAGCGACAGCTTTACCGGCGCTTGCCAGTACCCCGGAGCAGGAACTTGCGGGAATACTGGAACGTGCCATCAATGTGATGGATGCAATGATCAAGGGTGGTTATACCATAGAGCATATTGAGTTTGATTCAGTGAAATTGGGCGAGGTATATTCTGTCCCATATAATCTATACGCCGGGAATCTATACAAGATTATCGGTATCGGTGGAAACGGCATTGCCGACCTGGATATACATATCTTAGATAGCGATAACAATCTTCTTGCAGCTGATACTCTCAATGATGACGTACCTGAAGTGGATGTTTCTCCTAAAGCGGACGGCGCATTCCGTATCGATACCAGTTTCGAATCTCTGGAGCCAGCCCACAGCCCAAGTGAGTATTACTATTTCTGCTACATTGTTGGCTTTAGGCAGTAAGGTAGGCCAAAAAGGATTCCTACCGGCATAAAAGCATCGTGACTGAAAGTTAGCGCCCGGCCGGCAAACTCCGTCCGGGCACGATTTTTAGTCACGATGGCAGCCTCTCCCGGCGCGTGTTGATCAGTTTCAGCGCTTCGAACCATAAGATACCTGCTATTCCCGCGATCAATGCGGCCAGTAGGTCGACGAAATGCAAGGTGGCGGAACGGAATGGGCTGCGCAGGAATGGGACTTAGAGCACAAGGCCAAGAAAGACAAGTGCTCCTCCGGCGACCCACTGTAGCGCCGCGTTCGGCAGATGCAGCGCAGCCAGGATAGTCCTTTTTGACAAGGCAACGTCAAAGTCGTGCCTAGACTTCAGGGGAGGGATGAGCTAGGGCTCATATAAACTAGCTAAGGTGTCCTCCACGTAGATCAGTTACGATCCTTTCATCCTGGAACACCTGGCCAAGATACTAGTGACTTTCGTGTGAAGTTTGGCCTGTCGCCCAATGACAACTTCGTTGTTCTAAGGAAGGGAGATACATTGATCATGAAAAAACCCGAGAGGCCTAGAACAAATGATTTTTCCCTGCTTCTTGACAGGATTCACAATGCAACAAAAGACCTTCCCGGGGAGATCGGTCCTGATGATGTTTCCCTTGAAATCAAGGCCTATCGCCAGGAAAGAAAGCGGGAAGGATGAGAATAGTCCTGGAATGCGCAGATGCAGTCCCAGATCTCGACTTCATCCTATCTGGCGATGTTCACCTGCTCAAACTTAAGTCTCATAGGGGAATACCCATGGTACAGGCTCCCGAATTCCTGAAACACAGTGGCGTCATTCCTATACTTCCAGGTCAGCCACTACCTCAAAACCTCGATTTGCTGTAGAAGATGAGTTAGACGCCTCTTGACCATGGCTATTAGCTATGATACTATATTCATGGATACTATATACATTGCGTATATATATGGTCAAATGGAGGCTGTGTTATGGCCAATTATGTAAACGAAGGCCCATGCGGGCCATGCCCACCTCGCACTCACGCACGAATGGAGCGCTTCATGGAACCTTGCCTGCTCCTCTTGCTCCGGGGACAGCGATCGCACGGGTATGAACTAATGGAAAAGCTCCGGGAGCTGGGATTTGAAGGGAGTTCCGCGGACATGGCGACTCTCTACCGGACCCTCCGCCAACTCGAGGACAAGCAGGTAGTCACCTCATCGTGGGAAGAGGGAACGCAAGGCCCCCCGAAAAGGGTGTACGAACTAACCGAGGAAGGCGAAGCTCTCCTGCACGATTGGGCACGTGTGATTAGAGCAAACCGGTCCCGGCTGAGCAAGTTCCTTGATTTGTATGAGACTCTATGCCGGGAAGAGGGAAAAGGAGGCGGCAGCGATGTATAGCGTGGTCCTCTATTCTATATCCATCATCGCAGTACTCCTTTCGTGGAAAGCGAGCAAAGATAAGACACGAAAAGCCTTGCGGATCACGGCCAAATCCTTTGCCAAGATCGTTCCGGCTATGATCGGCATAATCGGAATCATTGGACTCCTTCTTACCTTGATCCCTCCCGAATGGATCTCCGGATATCTCGGAAAACAGGCAGGTATCGCGGGGACGATCGGGGCGGCAGTGTTCGGGGCCGTCACCTTGATTCCCGGGCTCATCGCTTTTCCCTTGGCCGGATCCCTCTATCGAGAAGGTGCTTCCGTGATGACCGTGGCTGCTTTCATCACCACCCTGACTATGGTAGGAATTGTTACCGCACCTGCTGAGATCCAACAGTTGGGCAGGAAGATGACCCTGTGGAGAAACGGACTGAGCTTCGTTTTCGCCCTGATTATCGCATTTGTAATGGGGGCAGTGCTGGGATGAGAAAAGTCGTGACAGAGTATAGATTGGTGGTTCTCGTTGTCCTCGCCAACCTGGTGCTGTGGTACCTTTCGCCCTCAAAGGCCGCAGAATCGGCCAGCACGGCCGGCAAGTTCCTGAAAGAAATGCTCTTGATCTTGCCTCCAGTGTTCTTGTTCGTAGGGCTCCTGGATGTCTGGGTGCCGAGGGCAATCGTAGAGAGAAGCGTGGGTCAGAGGTCGGGCATCAAGGGTGTGGCCATCTCGATGCTGCTCGGCTGTGCAACGGTCGGCCCGCTCTATGCAGCGTTTCCCCTCGCCGCCGCGCTTCTGAAGAAGGGCGCGAGCGTGTTCAATATCGTCGTATTCCTTACTGTAAAGGCGGGCGGAGAGATACCTCTAGTGGCCATGGAAGCGAAGTTCCTGGGTTTCCCCTTTGCTCTCCTCCGTCTGGCGTTGACGTTCGTTACCGCACCGATCATCGGGTGGATCGTGGAAAGGGTAGTCGGCCATTCCTACAGGTCACAGAGTGCGAAACCGATGCTAAGTGAATAGAGGATAGCCTATGGCAGAGGGTCTCAACCAGATATCGCAATAAAGGGGGCCCAAACCATATGTCGCCTGCGCCGCGCCCGGCGGGCCGTTTGAGTATGGCCCTCCGCATAGGGTTTATCGGAATTTCCTCTGAATATACCTTTGGAGATGAAGTGTTTCGGGGATATGAATACGCCATGACGCAGGCAGGCCTTGAGGTGCTGCCCGAATATATTGTGCCGGACGTATTCAAAGAAAGGGATGGCATTGTGAGGGTCCTAGAGTTGACCCCGAGGCCTACTGCCATTTTTGCAGCCTGCGATGAGGTGGCCATGGATGTAATCCGGATTGCCGAGCGTAAGGGCATCTGGGTCCCGAGGATGTTGTCGGTCATAGGCATGGATGATGTTTATGTTTCTTCGATTGTGAGCCCTCCCTTGACAACGGTGAGGATTGACAGGTCCAGGATGGGCCGCACAGCGGTTCAACTGTTATTTGAGCGGATTAGAGGAAAGGGGCATATGGAAGATAAGGGGACGATGTTGGAGGTTATCCCCAATCACCTGGTGATCCGTGAATCGTGTTGTCCACCCGAACGCCATTAGCGTCCGGCAGAAGGCGGGGTGAGAAATTTATTTTTACTCGATTAGAAACCGGTTTCTAAAGTCTCGTGTATTTTAAAAGGGCGCTATCTGAGGAGAAAACTCTAGCGGGGGAAGGATTTAGCGTTAAGGAGGGGACATTCAGTATGAATGAGAAACTTGCTATTCATGGAGGCCAACCAGTGAGGACGAAACCCAACCCGCCCATGTTTCCCGGCGGCATGGCTATCGACGAGAGGGAGGAGGCTGCGGTCCTGGAGGTCTTGCGGAACAGACGTCTTTTCCGCTACTACGGGCCGAAGCCTGCACCTTCCAAGGTTGAGGAGTTTGAGAAGAAGTTTGCCGAGATTACTGGAAGCAAATATGCCCTGGGGGTTTCCTCCGGCACTGCAGCCCTCATAACGGCGCTTGTTGGCGCGGGTGTGGGGCCGGGGGATGAAGTGATCGTGCCGGCCTATACCTTTGTGGCAAGCGCTGCAGCAGTAGTGGCTGTCAATGCCATTCCAGTGATCGCAGAAGTGGATGATACCCTTACACTGGACCCCGCCTCAGTTGAACAAAACATAACCCCATATACCAAGGTGTTAATGCCGGTTCATATGCGGGGAATCGGGTCGCAAATGGATGAGATTATGGGTATAGCAAGACGACATAATCTTAAAGTCATAGAAGATGCAGCGCAGGCAGATGGGGGCAGCTATAAAGGAAAGATGTTGGGCGCAATTGGCGATGCCGGTTGTTTCAGCCTGCAGTTCCACAAGATCATCACCTCCGGTGAGGGGGGAGTTGTGGTAACTAATGACGATGAGCTTATCCTGAGGGCCAAGAACTATCATGATACCGGCGCAAGTTGGCGGAGTTCGGGGTCCGGCTATCCCGTTCTGCCGGGAGTCAACTACCGCATGAATGAGCTTGAAGGGGCCATTGCCCTCGTGCAACTGGGGAAGCGCCAGATGCTCATAGATACCATGAGAAAACATAAAAAGCGGATCAAGGATGTTCTGAAAGGCATTCTCGGGATACAGCTTCGCCGGGTGCCTGATGAAGAGGGCGATACAGGCATATGCATAATGTTCTTCCTGGAGACGAGGGAGAAGGCGCTGGAAATTGGGAAGGCGCTTCATGCCGAGGGCGTTCCAGCAGGAACGATGATGAGCAAGGATATACCAGATTGGCACATATACATCCACTGGAAACACATCTTGAACAAGCGGGGGAACAACGATGTAGGTTGCCCCTTCACCTGCCCCTTGTATAAGGGCCGGGTGGAATACTCTGAGGACATGTGCCCTAAGACCCTGGATTACTTGACGCGTACAGTCCACATGGACGTGAGTCCCCTCCTGACCGACGAGGACGTCAATGAAATCATAGAGGCTATCCTCAAGGTGACGAGGGCCCTCCTCTGAGGCTAACTGAATCCTTTCCCATGCTAAACAAGAGCGCGAGAGTCTGAGCGCCCGCCGTGCATGGAGGGCAAGGCTATCGGCCGTTGCAGAGGCCTAACGATTCCTGGGCTTTTGCTTAGTCAAGAAATTTCGGGTAAACTCGCGTGAAGGTGACATGGAAATGGAATTTTTCGACTGCAACTGCTGGTTCGGGGTACCTGCGGTCCCTCCTTTGAGATTTCCAGAGAAGGTAGATGAGCTATTGGAAGAAATGTCCTTCTGCGGTGTGAGCCAGGCCTTGGTTTACCACGTATCGGAGAGGGATGATTCTCCTCTTGTGGGGAATCAGGTTCTTATTCAAGAGATAGAAGGAAGGCCGGGGCTTTATCCCGTATGGGCGATACTTCCATCTGTGACTGGAGAGCAGGAATCTCCTGACAAGTTTGTCGCCAGGATGAAGGAGAATAGCGTAATGGTTCTACGAGCTTTTCCGGCCCAACATAAGTATCTCCTGAATGCAAATACATTCGGCCCATTGTTTGAAGTAATGGTTCAGAAGAATATACCCCTGATAGTGGGTGCGGATTGGAGCCTCATCACCGGGCTACTCGAGGATTTCCCAAGGTTGACGCTTATTGCGATAAGCTCGAACCCCTGGGGGCAGGACCGCTATTTCAGGCCTCTTATAGAGAAATACCCTAATTTGTATCTTGACACCTCGCGTTATGAACTTGACTGGGGGCTTAAAGCTTTTTGCAACAAATACGGGCCTGAACGAATGCTTTTCGGGACGGGTTTCCCGGATTTCAACATGGGAGGGCCCATCCTCACCTTGCTTCAGACAGATATACCCGATGAGTATAAGGCGGCCATAGGATCTGAAAATCTAAAGAGGCTTCTCCGGGGGGTTAGGCTATGAGAAACCCGTCTTTGATCGCGAGGGAGTTTGCTGAAAAAGGCTATTCTGAGTCATGTCCTGTGATTGACATGCACGGCCATTATGGTCCATACCAAGGGATATATTTCCCCAGTCCATGGGCAGAGGGCATGATCCAGACCATGGATCGCTGTGGGGTAAGGCTTACAGTCTCGTCATCCCATGCTTCGCTTGTGGATATGGACAGGGGTAATTCCCTGATGGCGGAGGTGGTCGCCAGCCATCCTGAGCGCTTTCGTGGATACTGGACGATCAATCCAAACTATCCTCAAAAGATAGAATGTGACCTTGAAAGATTTGAAAGCCTGAACGGGTTCGTCGGGTTCAAGTTCCACCCGGAGTTTCATAATTATCCGCTTACGGGGGAGAGATACAAGCCTGCTCTCGATTATGCCAATAGTAAAGGTTTGGTTATCCTCACCCATACGTGGGGAACTAGCCCCCATTGTGGGCCTTCGCTCCTGAGGAGCCTGGCAGAGAGATACCCTAGGGTAACCTTTCTCATGGGGCATTCTGGCTACGGGGAGTGGGAGGTTGCTACAAGCGTCGCACGGGATTTCCCAAATGTCTATCTTGAACTGACCGCTGCGTACGCCATTGGAGGGGTAATAGAGTTCATGGTGAAGGAGACAGGTTCGGAGAAGATGATCTTTGGCACCGACATCCCGTGGTTCGATCCTCATTACGGCATCGGTTGTGTGATTTTCTCCAGGATAACCGACGAGGATCGCCACAACATCCTTCACCGCAATGCCGAAAGGATATTAGGCTTGACGTAGATCCTGGTTGGTGCCGGACAATCATCCGGGGAAGATGTGTCGCTGCTGATTTCTTCGCGTGGCACAGTCGCGCAGGTCATATGCGATAAAGGATATTAGATCGTGTAGTAGCGGAGCAGGGCAATTCCTGGCTACGAGACCCGGGTTAGAATTCCTGGCATACTCTTTCTGGGCCTTGGCCTTGCCTGGCGATGTATTCCCGGTCTACGACCGGGATCACGTCGCTGCGAGCTGGGATGTAGGTGCAGGTTGGGAAGGGGACGGTTGGTTCCGTCCCCTGGCGTTCGGAGACATTTAGCGTTCGGAGACCTTCAGCGTTTAATGAAGAATTGCTCAGGACAAGCATTCTTGGGAGATCTCAAGGTATCATCCCAGATGATGCCGGAAGGTACGTTCCTGACTGGACTTATGATATAAGGCCCCACTATATGGAATGCGGCAGCTAGCTGGGAGTCTGTGATGGAAACAGATAGCATGGAAAGAGTCGCAAAATTACTTCTTTGGCCATCCACTTGCCGTGCGTTGGT
>JABLXA010000029.1 GCA_013178415.1 Bacillota bacterium
TTGAATCTTTGCAGTTTTGTCCATCAGCTTTGGGGACCTCCTGTCTTTGTGGGGTTTCGTTAATGTTATACCAGGAGGCTCCCCTTTTATCAATTCTTATCCGATTTCATTACAGGACTGCTCTGATTGCGCTTCCGTGGCAGTATAGGAGTCTGTCTATAGTATACCCACCTTACCATAGTATAGTAAATGCTCAAAGCCTCTTTACAAGAGCTCCTTTTTAGATGGCAATGGAAGGAATGTTGCTTTTACCTGTCGAATAAAGTCACCAATATACGAAAGATTTGGCAATCTGGATTCCCTAATGACTCTAGGTTGCCATTTTGGCGTTTTTATGGGGCTTGCCGTTTTTTGTCACTTCCTGTCCTGTCCTTGCCAGGTGGCCATCCCGGCACCTTGCTGGTGCTTAAGGATGCGGCAGGGCAGGTTGTGCGATGGCGGGCGCAGGCACGCCGGTATGCCTGCCTATCTTGCAAGTGCACCTACTATTGGTACGCCTGTGTTTAATATGAAGATGACGGACCTGCTTATACTGGACGTGCCAATACCGGATGCGCCGATGCTGAAGGCACCGATGCTAAACGTGCCTGCGGCTGAGGCGCCTATGCTAAGGAGCCCATGGCTGAGGAGTTCATGGCTGAGAATCTCATGCCGCGGATGCCGATGGTAATGCTGGATACATTAAGGATGGATATGGTAGAGATGGCTACGGCGGGGGCATCTGTAATTTGGCACCTGTGATAGGGAGTTGCTTGCGGGATGGAGGAGGAGCAGGGCATGGGACAAGATTTCGGGCAAGGCCCGATTTCCACCGGTCCATTATTTGATGAAGCGGCTCGGGCGCGTGATGGGGGCCGAGTTGAGGCGGCTATTGACCAGTTAATGAAAGGAATCACTCAGGCGGAGGGGCTTTACTACCGGCTCGTTTTGGTTGCGGCGCCTTCAGGCGGAGGCAAAACCCGCCTGCTTCGGGAAGTGCATAGGCTTACTGGAGCGCCTTTACTGAACATCAATCTTGAACTCTCGCGCCGGATGCTTGACCTCACTGGACGCCAGCGGGTACTGCAATTACCTGGGTTGCTTTCGGAAATTGTGTATGAGCCCAAGGGCAATGTGGTTTTACTGGATAACACAGAGATCCTCTTTGATGTCGAATTGAAGCAAGATCCTCTTCGTCTTCTTCAGGGAATTTCCCGCAACAAGACGGTAGTTGCAGCCTGGAATGGCTCAGTCATCTGCGATTATTTATGTTACGCTACGTCTGCGCACCAAGAATACAGGCGCTATGAGATTTGCGACTTTTTAGTGGTGAACCTTGGTACTGGGGCAAGTCAGCCTCGAGGCTGAATGTATGGGGGCGGGTGTATGAAATATCGAGATCTGATCCAATTTGAGCCCATTGAATCCGTGGTGCAATTGCGGGACGCTGATAAGGAAGCTGCGGTCCGCCGACTCGTTGAGACGTATGTCATTTCCCCGGAAATGGCCGAAAAGATAACCAGCCTCATCATTCCCCAACTTCAATTTGACCGGCTAGTGGACAATAAGGGGCTTCTGATCGTGGGCAACTACGGCACCGGGAAATCCCACCTCATGTCAGTCCTCTCTGCGCTGGCCGAGAATGCTGGCTTCATTGATTATCTCAGCAATGCTGAAGTTGCTGACGCCGCAAAGGAGATCGGTGGGCGCTTCAAGGTGGTGCGGGCTGAGATCGGCTCCACTACCATGTCGCTGCGCGACATAGTTGTAGCCATACTGGAGGAGCATTTAAGGGAGATTGGTGTGGATTATCCATTCCCGTCGGCCGCAAAAGTGCCCAGCAATAAACCAGCGTTCGAGGAGATGATGGCGGTCTTCCACGAAAGGTATCCCGATCATGGTCTTCTCCTCGTGGTGGACGAACTGCTTGATTACCTGCGGACGCGCAATGATCAGGAACTGATTCAGGATTTGAATTTCCTCCGGGAAATCGGTGAGGTCTGCAAAGACCTGCGCTTCCGGTTTATTGCCGGTGTCCAGGAGGCGATCTTTGATAGTCCTCGCTTCTCTTTCGCGGCCGATAGCCTCCGCCGTGTGAATGCCCGATTTGAACAGATATTAATCGCCCGGGCGGACATCAAATTCGTAGTGACTGAGCGTCTTCTCAAGAAAACGGATGAACAGCGGGCTAAGATCCGCGCGCACCTGACTCCCTTTGCCAGGTTTTATGGTCGGATGAACGAACGCATGGACGAGTTTGTACAGCTATTCCCGGTACATCCCGACTATATAGATGTCTTTGAACAAATCAGGGCGGTGGAGAAGCGGGAAGTGCTCAAGACCATTTCAATGGCCATGAGGGCACTTCTTGATGAAGAGGTCCCGACTGACCAGCCCGGCCTGATTGCTTATGATAGCTACTGGACGGTCTTGCACGATAACCCTGCATTCAGGGTAGATGATAATATCCGCCCGGTGATCAATTGCGCCGACGTATTGGAAGCTCGCATTCAACAAGCCTTTACCCGACCCGCCTATAAGCCGATGGCGCTGCGAATCATCCACGCCTTAGCGGTACACAGGCTTACCACTGGTGACATTTATACACCCCTGGGTGCAACGGCCGAGGAGTTGCGGGATGGGATTTGCCTTTACCAGCCAGGGATCGAAGACATGGGCGGAGATCCTGCTGATGATCTGCTAACTCAAGTGGAGACAGTGCTCCGCGAGATTCATAAGACGGTAAGCGGCCAGTTTATCTCGTTTAACCCCGACAACCATCAGTATTACATAGATCTAAAGAAAACAGAGGACTTCGACGCTCTGATCGAAAGGCGAGCCGAGAGCCTTGACGCACGCCTGCTTGACCGCTATTATTATGAAGCCTTGAAGCAGGCCATAGAGTGTTCCGACCAAACTTACGTCACCGGGTATAAGATATGGGAGCATGAGCTGGAATGGACGGAGCGCAAGGCGGCCCGGCAGGGGTATCTCTTTTTCGGTGCGCCCAATGAGCGCTCGACCGCGGTACCCCCTCGTGATTTCTACATTTACTTTATCCAGCCTTTCGAGCCACCGCATTTCAAAGACGAAAAGAAAGCTGACGAAGTGTTTTTCCGTCTGAAAGGCATGGATGATGAATTTCGCACGGCGCTCTGGAACTATGCCGCCGCTTTGGACCTGGCCTCCACCGCCTCGGGCCACGCTAAATCCATCTACGAATCCAAAGCGTCCGGTTCCTTGCAGAAACTGGTTCAGTGGCTGAGGCAGAATATCACTGCCGCCTTTGAAGTCACATACCAGGGGCGGACCAAAACCCTGGCGGAATGGGCCAAAGGGAAGCCCATCCGTGAACTTTCGGGAACTGCCTTCAGCGAGCGCATCAACTTTCGGGACTTAGTAAACATGGTGGCTGGTACTTGCCTGGAAGCGCACTTCAGGGATCGAGCTCCTGAATATCCTTTCTTCTCGGTGCTCATCACCGGAGCCACTCGTGCGCAGGCGGCACAGGATGCCCTGCGGGCCATCGCCGGGCAGAGCCGTACAAAACAAGCTATAGCTGTGCTGGATGCCCTGGAACTCCTGGATGGGGAAAGGCTCGATCCTTATAAATCAAGATACGCAAAGCATGTCCTTGACATTATGAAGAAAAAGGGCCCAGGCCAGGTAGTCAACCGGGCGGACATGCTTCAAGAAGTGTGCGACGTCGAGTATTTCGCCCCGGATAGGGGATTTCGCCTGGAACCGGAATGGTTGGTCGTGGTTCTTGCTGCTCTGGTCTACTCGGGTGATTTGGTGCTGGCAATTCCCGGAAAGAAGTTTGATGCTACGGGACTTTCCCAGCTGGCAAGCGTCGGTATAAACGAGCTTATTCGCTTTAAGCACATTGAGCCACCTAAGGAATGGAATCTGCCTGCACTTAAGGCGTTATTCGAGCTATTAGGCCTGGCCCCTGGCATGGCGCAGTTGGTCACTCAGGGGAAAGACGAGCCGGTGACGCAGTTGCAACAGGCTGTGTTACAGTGGCTCGACAGGCTGGTGCGAGCTGAAGAGGCCCTCAGGACCGGGCTTGTTTTCTGGGGGAAGAGTTTAGTCAGCGAGGACGAAGCGGCGCAGCTTCGTGCTGCATTGAGCGGTACCAAGGGCTTCCTTGAATCAATTCAGGTCTACAATGCACCCGGGAAACTGAAGAATTTCCAATATAGCAAACCGGAAGTAGACGCCCAGCGAGAAGGCCTGGCGGCCTTACAGGAGGTTGAATCTCTTAGAGCGCTGGTCGCGGACCTGGGGCCGGTTGCTTCATATATTTCCACAGCTGAGGCTGCTCTACCTTGCGAGCACGAGTGGGTGAGTAGCATGAGGGCTGTGCGTGAAACAATCCTGACGCAAATGACGGATTCCACCATGCGTTGTAAAGCAGCCTTCCTCCAGGAGGTTCGACGCCAACTTGCCGAGCTCAAAAAAGATTATGTGCAAGCATATTTCTCCCTGCACGCCAGGGCTCGGCTGGGTGCCGATGAGGACAGGCGCAAGGCGCAGCTCGCAACCGATGAGAGGCTCAAAGCCTTACAGCAACTCTCCACCATTGACCTTATGCCCCGGCAGGAGCTTATAGACTTTCAAAATCGCCTGGCGGGGTTGAAAACCTGTTTTGCGCTCACTACACGCGACCTCGATACCTCGCCCATATGCAGGCACTGTGATTACAGGCCGGCCATGGAACCGGTGGCCGAAACAGCAGGGCTGATACTGGATGATCTCGATCAGAGGCTGGATACACTTGTGGAAAATTGGACCGAGACTCTTCTGGACAATCTGGAGGATCCGATAACCAGGGGCAACCTGGATCTTTTAGGGGCCGAGGCCAGGAAGCTAGTGAAGGATTTTATGAGCAAGCGGACTCTACCCGCTGCGATCAGCCCGGAATTTATCCACGCTTTGCAGGAGGCCCTCTCTGGACTTATCAGGGTGCCGGTGAAGATGGATGACCTCCGGGCGGCCCTTTTTGCTGGCGGTTCGCCGATTACGCTCATAGAGCTAAAGAGGCGGTTTGAGGAGTATTTGGATGCGCTTGCGAGGGGGAAAGAACCTGGCAAGATAAGGATAGTACTGGGGTGAGAAGATGGATGCCAGGGACGCCCGGTGGCTACAGTTAGGTGAACAGATTTGATTCGTGGGAGGGGAAATGATGCCTTCGATTACAACCTTCGATAGCACGAAAGAATCCCTTCATGAGATCCTGTGCAGCATTAAGGAAGGGAAGACTCAATTACCCGATTTTCAGAGGGGCTGGGTGTGGGATGACGAGCACATCAAGAGTCTGCTTGCCAGCATTTCCCTCTCATATCCCATAGGAACGGTAATGATGCTAGAGACTGGCAACGATGATGTGAGATTCAAGCCCCGGTTATTGGAAGGCGTTGACCTGGGTAGTGCTCCCTATCCCGAGAGGCTTATTCTTGATGGCCAACAACGTTTGACGTCGCTTTTTCAGGCGCTTTTCTCTAATAACCCTGTTTCCACCAGGGATGCCAGGGGGAAGCCGATAAAAAGGTGGTATTACCTGGACATCGCAAAAGCCCTTAGCCAGAATGGTGACCGTGAGGAAGCGATTGTAAGCCTTCCAGAGGATCGCATCGTCCGAAATTTCCGGGGGGAAGTAATCGCTGACTATTCGGATACCGAGAAGGAATGCGCCGCCGGACTATTTCCGCTTCGGTTGGTTTACGACGTCTCCGCTTTGACTGATTGGATGATGAAATACATAAACTTGGATCCGGAGCATGGTCAGGAACACCTTTCGCGGTGGAACACACTGGTGCAGGAAATAGTCCAGCGTTATCAACAATACCAGGTGCCGCTTATCCTCCTGCGTAAGGAGACGCCAAAAGAGGCAGTTTGTCAGGTTTTTGAAAAAGTGAACACAGGCGGCGTTTCCCTTACGGTCTTTGAGCTTCTCACTGCTACTTATGCAGCTGATGATTTTAATCTCCGTGAAGACTGGGAAGAGAGAAGGAAACGGCTAAATCAGCACAAAGTAATCCAGGCTGTGAAAAACACAGATTTCTTGCAGGTCGTGACTCTCCTTGCGACCCGCGCCCGCCAACTTGAAGCCATAGCTCAAGGGGCAACGCAAGATGAGATTCCTGCAATTAGCTGCAAGAGAAAGGAAGTGCTCCGGCTGACCCTTGCCGAATACAAAGCCTTTGCTGATCAAGCGTTGGATGGGTTTGAAAGGGCGGCCAGGCTCCTCCATATGCAAAAGATCTTCAGTTCCAAGGATTTACCGTATCCTACGCAACTGGTGCCTCTTGCGGCAATCCTGGCTGTGCTCGGCGGGCGATCCGAATTAGACGGGGTTCGCGCTAAGATTATGCGCTGGTACTGGTGTGGGGTTTTCGGTGAGCTATACGGTAGCGGGATCGAGACGCGTTTCGCCAAGGATTTGCCCCAGGTTCTAGCCTGGGTTGATGGAGGCCCTGAACCCGATAGCATTAATGATGCCCACTTTGCTCCAGAACGTATCCTTACATTACGTACGCGTAACAGTGCTGCATACAAAGGCCTTGCCTGTCTACTCATGCACGATGGGGGACTTGACTTTAGGACAGGGGTGCCCATCGACATACAGCTTTACTTCGATGACCAGATGGATATCCATCATCTCTTCCCTCAGGAGTGGTGCCGCAAGCATGGAATTGATCCAGAGCGGTGCGACAGCATCGTGAATAAGACAGTTCTTTCGGCAAAGACAAACCGCATGATAGGGAGCAATGCACCCAGCGATTATCTGATCCGTATAGAGAAGAATTCCGGTATCACCAGGGAGCGGATGGATGAAATCCTACGCTCTCATGCTATCGATCCTGAGGCATTCCGCGCTGATGATTTTGATGCCTTCTTTAAGGCGCGTGAAGAGGCGCTGCTCAGGCGTATCGAAGTCGCCATGGGCAAGCCGATTGCAAGAGATGTGGACACCGAGATGGAAGTCCCTGAAACTGCACAGTACGAGGAAGAGGATAAGGAAGAGATATTACCATGAACAAAGCTCATGACAAGGGTAGACTTTTCTACGATGAGGCCGGCTGCACGAAAACTACAATAGAGTGTCTCGGCCGAACCTTCGAAAGCGATGAGGCCAGGCGCTCCTATTTTCTGGATAGGCTCCGGGCAGGGCTTGAAGAGCTGGAGGCCAAGCTCGGTGGTGTGCCTTTCACTTCGGTGGAGGACGCTTTCAATCGCATGAAGTCTATCGAGAAGTGGCCCATGGGTGACGAGGCTGGCTTGTATGAGCTGGCTCAAAGGATGCGCCACGGGGATACCGGCAAAGATCTCCTGGCGCGCTGGAAGGACGAGGTGGGCTTTCCTCATGGCAAGATTGAGGACATCCTCGCCCTATCAGATCCCCCTTATTACACTGCCTGCCCTAACCCATTTATAGGCGAATTTGTGAAACAATATAGCAAACCATATGATCCCGCTGCGGATAACTACCGCCGGGAGCCTTTTGCGGCCGATGTGAGTGAAGGGAAAAACGATCCGATTTACAATGCTCATTCCTATCATACCAAAGTGCCGCACAAGGCTATTATGCGCTACATTCTGCATTACACAGAGCCGGGCGATCTGGTATTTGACGGCTTCTGCGGGACTGGAATGACTGGAGTTGCGGCGCAGCTCTG
The DNA here is from genome assembly GCA_013178415.1 of Bacillota bacterium. Taxonomy (NCBI): domain Bacteria; kingdom Bacillati; phylum Bacillota; species Bacillota bacterium. The sequence goes on from JABLXA010000029.1 coordinate 7,662, forward strand.
CGGCGATAAGGCAGTAGTGGAGTCCTTGGGCTACAAGGTAGACGAGCAAGGCATTATCTATCAACAGGAAACCCGGGAGGAAGCAGATGGCAAAACCAAGACAGTCTGGATACCATTCTCGAAGCTGGGGGCGCGCCGGGCTATCCTTAACGATCTTTCCCCTGCTGCTACCTTTATTGCCTACAACTACAACACACTGGTAGATGTGGAGGCCTTTGAGCGGGAGGCCAAGCGTATCCTCAAAGAGGTGGAGGATGAGTGCGGCTGGATGTATGCGACGCTGGCTGAAAGTTCAGGATGGGGAAAAAGCCATCGTTCCGGGCAAGGTATGGCGGGAATGTTTGCTGGGATAGACGCTGGCATAGCCGATGAGGACGGTGACGGCCAGGACGATGTAGAGGCCCTTGCCCGGAAGGTTCGCTCGGCTCAATCCGTGGACGAGCTTCGTGCCTTCATCAATAAGCTCAGACGTCAGGGGTCCCGTATAGGAACAATTAACTACACGGTGTGGTCCGATGTTTTTGTTTGCCCGGAGTGCGCCCATGAGGTGATATTCTGGGAGGCGGCGGTGGACAAGGAGAGGGGGCAGGTTCATGATGAGTTCCCATGTCCCCATTGTGGAGCGGTTCTGACGAAGCGTCGCATGGAGCGCGCCTGGGTTACCAAATTCGATAGAGCCATCGGCCAGACGATCCGCCAAGCCAAGCAGGTGCCAGTCCTCATCAACTATTCCATAGGCAAGAACCGTTACGAGAAAAAGCCTGATGCCTTCGACCTGGCACTCATCGAGAAGATCGAGGAGTGCGATATACCATACTGGTTTCCGACGGATAGGATTCCAGAGGGTGATAAAACCGGTGAGCCGCTACGCATCGGCATCACCCATGTGCATCATTTTTATACGAAGAGGAATTTGTGGGTCCTGGGGGCAATCTATGAGCAGGCACTGTCTTGCCCTGCCAGTTTTAGGACGCTCCAGTTTTTTCTTAATGCTGCCAACCGAAATCTATCACGGTTGGCTAAGTTGGGGACCGAAAACTATCTCCATGGAGGCGGAGGTCCCGTCAACGCAGGTGTTTTGGGCACCCTATACCTCCCATCATTCTCAGTAGAGAGTTGCGTGCTGAAGACCCTCGGAACGAGACTCCCGAAACTGGTACGAATCATTGACGCCAGAGCCGGGGTGATTAATGGCCTTGATACCAGATCTATTACTGCGCTTCCATTTGATTCCGATTTACTTGATTATATCTTCACCGACCCACCTTTCGGGGGCAACCTGATGTACTCTGAGCTCAACTTCCTCTGGGAAGCTTGGTTCAAGGTGTTTACGAACAATAAACCAGAGGCCATAGAGAACGAGACCCAACACAAGGGCCCAATGGAGTATCAGCAATTGATGACCCGATGCTTTCAGGAGTGCTACCGGGTACTCAAACCTGGTCGCTGGATGACAGTTGAGTTTCATAACTCCCAGAACCGGATATGGAATGCTATCCAGCAAGCGCTTCAGGCTGCCGGTTTTGTGGTGGCAGATGTCAGAACGTTAGACAAGAAGCAAGGCACTTTTAATCAAGTGACACAGTCAGGATCGGTGAAACAGGACATCATCATCTCCTGCTATAAGCCCAATGATGGGTTAGAGCAGCGGTTCAAGCTTACAGCCGGAACCGAAGAGGGTGTGTGGGATTTCGTGCGGACACACCTGAAGCAACTCCCGGTTTTTGTCGCGAAGGACGGTAAGGCTGAAGTCATAGCTGAGCGGCTCAACTACTTGCTTTTCGACCGGATGGTGGCCTTCCATGTCCGCCGAGGCGTAACAGTACCCCTAACAGCAGCAGAGTTTTACCAGGGGCTGGCTCAACGGTTTCCCGAACGCCCCCACGGGCCGTATTTGATGTATTTTTTGCCGGACCAGGTGGCGGAGTATGACAGAAAGCGCATGACCGTAAAGGAAGTCCTGCAGCTCTCGCTCTTTGTCACGGATGAATCCTCAGCTATCCAGTGGCTAAAGCAGCAGCTTACCAAGAAGCCACAGACCTTCCAGGAAATCCACCCGCAGTTCCTGAGAGAGATCAGTGGCTGGCAGAAGCACGAAAAGCCTCTGGAACTGAGGGAACTCTTGGAGCAGAACTTCCTCATGTATGACGGTAAGGGTCCAATCCCGCCACAGGTTGTAGCGTGGATGAAGCAGAGCGAGAAATTGCGCAAACTCATCCAGGAAGAGACGGCCTCGGGACGAGCCACTGAGGACCTGGTAGGACTTGTCACCCAGAACCCTGAACTAATTGCAGCCGCAAGGGACCGCTGGTACGTTCCCGACCCGAACAAGGCAGGCGACCTGGAGAAACTGCGTGAAAGGGCCTTGCTGCGCGAGTTCGAGGAGTATAAGGCTTCACCCCAGCGCCGGCTGAGGGTATTCCGCATGGAGGCGGTGCGCGCAGGATTTAAGAAGGCGTGGCAGGAGAAGGACTACGCCACAATCATCAATGTGGCAGAGAAGATACCCGATAATGTGTTGCGTGAGGATCCCAAGTTGTTGATGTGGTATGACCAGGCGGTGACGCGAAGCGGACTGGAGTGATGAGAATGCCGGAATTAGCGTGGAGGAAGCATATGGTTCGTGTGGGTTCTTATGAGTGGTCGGCTGATGAACAACCCAGCGATCTTGGCGAGCACAGGAGACACGTGGAGCCGTGGCTAGCGGCTTTACTACAGGCGGAGCACCTCAATCTGTTGATAGGTAGCGGGCTGACCTTAGCAATTGCCTCGCAAGCAGGGGTTTCCGGGCTAGATATGGGAATGCATTCGTTTCAGAGGACCATGGCTGATGCCGTCGAAAAGGCTGCGAAAAAGAGTGCAGAACGTTGTCAGCGGGGAGAACCGAACATCGAGGACCAGATTCGGGTGATTCTTGAGCTAATCGGAGGACTCCGGGTCCTTGCAGAGGGAGTAGAATCGGGACGATATGGTAGTCACCCTGCGAAGGATGCTGTCGGTTTACTTGGAGAATGGGAAACAGAGTTAGATAATTTTCTGCTGGGGTTCGCAAAAAAGATACTTGCGACCGAGCGGGAGATGGAGAGGGTATTTAGAACAGAACCGGAGAAAGGCGAACAAGCGCGGTATCTCCTTGGCTCTTTTTTATTGACATTTGCGAGTAGGGCAGCTTCGCGCGAGCGACTTCACATCTTTACCACTAATTACGACCGTTTGATTGAATACGGGTGCGATATGCTTGGATTAAGAATTCTGGACCGTTTTGTTGGGCAACTCTCCCCGATTTTTCGTTCATCGCGTCTTGGTGTTGATTTCCATTATAGTCCGCCAGGGATCCGCGGAGAACCGCGCTATCTTGAGGGTGTTATTCATATGACTAAGCTCCATGGGTCGATCGACTGGCGTCGCGAAGAAGAGTCTTCAGGACGATATGAGATTCGTCGATGCGGAATTCCCTTTGGGGCTGTAGAGTCTGATGCTTGCTTACCATCGCGTCCCAGAGATAGTATTATTATTTATCCCAATCCAGCGAAAGATGTGGAAACTCTGGAATATCCGTACGCTGATCTATTTCGAGACTTCGCCGCAGCTACTTGTCAGCCTAATGCAGTTATAGTGACCTATGGGTATGGATTTGGGGACGCTCACATAAATCGGGTCATCCGTGATATGCTGACGATTCCATCCACACACCTTGCGATTCTGTCTTACAACGATCCCGGTGGGCGAATCCAGCGGTTCTGCGAGACGGTTGGGCATGAAGAGCAGATTACCCTTTTGATTGGCAGTCATTTCGGCGATATCAATACGCTTGTTGAACGTTACTTGCCGAAGCCGGCGATCGATAGGACGACTTGGCGAATGGTGGAGATTCTTAACCGAAGAAAACCTCAAAATGGAAAAAACAGCAACAATAAATGGGAATGCTCCACGGAGGAGGCGCAGAAATGAACTCGCCCATCCGATCCATCGCAGACCGGGTTGTAGGTACCGTTGAGGAAGTATCTGCAGATAAGATTCTGGTTCTTCTCGACCCTGATGCCCCCCAAGCAACGGCGCTAAATACCGGTTTACCTGAAAGGTTTCCGCGGATCAACGCTTATATTTTGATCCCAAATGAAACCGGGGCTACTGTCGGCTGGGTTACTTCTGTAAAAATAGAACGTCTTCCCTTTCCAAAACGGAAGGGGATGCAAGATTTTGGTCTGGTAGACCTTCCGTTCCCCTGCCGTATGGTTACGCTCACTCCATTAGGAACACTGATCTATCGCTTAGAATCAGATTCAGGAGTGGCTTCCTTTGAGCTCCGGCGAGGCATTGATGTGTTTCCCTCAGTAGGCGATCCAGTGCTTTTGCCCACTCGCGATCAACTCCAGGCTATAGTCGAAGGGGAAAGTGGACGGACACGCCGGGTCCTTATTGGCCGTTGTCCGACAGGTGGCGATGCCCCCGTTTATGTTGACCCTGACAAGCTCTTTGGTCGGCATCTAGCGGTCTTGGGTAATACGGGAGCAGGAAAGTCATGTTCGGTGGCAGGGCTTATCAGATGGTGTATAGACTCAGCCAATGAAGAACGAAAGGTGCAAGGAAGAAAGGGATTTGTGAATGCTCGGTTTATTATACTGGATCCAAACGGAGAGTACGCACACGCATTCCATGATCAAGAGAATGTTAGGCTGTTCCAGGTCCAGTCTAACCAAGGTGCTAATGCGAGACCTCTTAAGGTGCCCGCATGGTTATGGAATGGAGAGGAATGGGCAGCTTTCACAAGTGCGTCCCCGGGAGTGCAACGTCCGATTCTGTTCGAGGCTTTGCGATGCTTGCGCTCAGAAGATAGTGCTCCTGACCCTTTTGTGACTAAGGTGCGATGGATGGTACAAAATTACCGGGACCAACTAAAAGATCTTTTAAGAAACGGAGATTACCTGAAAAAGGGGAAATGTGAGAATGTCGCCCAGGTGCTATTGAAGGCTACGATAGATTTCAAGGACCTCGAGCAAAACTATGATGGAAATGATGAATGTCTGAAAGAGATATTGAGAACCGTATCAGAGAGTGCAGCAGAACTTGAGACGTCAGCTCAGGAGTATGGGCGCGATGGAAAGCTCTATCATAAGCTTTTTGCAGGGACCGATATCGAGAGCGTAGTAAAACTGCTAGACAACATAGCGAACCATATCGGGATGACGAATGATGGGTTGGTTGCCAACGAGGACACACCGCGATATTTTCCTGTCGACGAACTCCCCCCGTACATAGAAGCCCTTGCGTCTCGCGACTCAAGGGATCTTATACAATTTGTGGATTACTTGAACCTTCGCATCCGAGGGCTCATGCATAGAGGGGGGGTAGCACAGGTTCTCCATCCAGATGATTCTGCATCAATCAAATTAGAAGATTGGCTTACGGATTACATCGGTGGGGACAGCGCTGCAAATGGCCAGATTGTAATTGTCGATCTCTCGCTCGTGCCGTCGGAAGTAATCCACATCATAGTTGCTGTTCTTGCCCGTTTGACCTTTGAAGCATTGCAACGGTACCGGCGCGAGATGGGGGAGGAGTTGCCAACAGTTCTAGTTCTGGAGGAAGCGCATACTTTTGCACACAAAGATCTCGCTGCTGAGACTGCATCTGCAGCGGGGCGGGTTTGTTGTCGTATCTTTGAGCGTATTGCTCGTGAAGGGCGGAAGTTTGGCCTTGGATTGGTTCTAGCTTCACAGCGGCCCTCCGAGATATCACCGACGGTACTCTCCCAGTGTAACACCTTTCTTTTGCATCGAATTGTCAATGACCATGATCAAGACCTCGTCAGGCGTCTCGTACCTGACGGGCTGGGAGCCGTACTCCGAGAACTGCCTAGCCTTCCATCTCGGCGAGGGATTCTCGTGGGGTGGGCAGCGCCTGCTCCGGTTTTGGTGGAAATGCGGGATTTACCCGAATCACAACGTCCTCAATCACCGGATCCTGCCTTCTGGGCTGTGTGGACGGGGGATCCTAAATGTGGTCAGCGTACTATCAATTGGGCTCTGGTCGCACGAAGGTGGACAGAGACTACGATCGAGGCACAAGATGAAGTGTCAGAAGGTCGTGAAAGTTGTACGGGAGCATCTGGTAGAACGTCGGATAATGATGATATTCCATTTTGATTTCTATATCGAAACTGTACCTCTATAGAATGGGGTGGCGTCTTGCAGAGGAAAGCAGCTCAATTGGTGGGTCAATCTGGCGTGTGGGCTTTTAGCCCCGCCCACTCCGAGCCCTGCCGCATCCTTGACTCCCAGGTGCTGTGGGGTCAGACCATCTGCCGCATCTGGCTTCCAGGCCGGGATGCCGTGGTGCGCGTGCCCGCCTCAAGGCTCATGCCTTTAGAGAAGGCGCCATGGGCTAAGCCGGATGTCACAGCCAATCACATTGCGTATGTTGCCGCGGCGGCCCGGGTGGCAGAGACGTTGACGCAGGATGTGCTGCTTGCCCCCATAGGGGCTTCCGTCATCCCGCTGCCACACCAGATCTCGGCACTGTCCCGCGCCATATCCGGCGGCAGGGTGCGTTACCTCCTGGCGGATGAGGTGGGCCTTGGTAAGACCATCGAGGCCGGCCTGATCATGCGCGAGCTTAAGATGCGAGGACTCGTGAAACGGACTCTCGTGGTGGCACCGAGGGGTCTTGTGAACCAATGGATGGCTGAGATGTATCTGCACTTTGGGGAGGATTTCAAGCTCATAGTCCCCAGTGAATTGGGAGTGTTACATCGGCTATGGGGAAGTCCTGGTTCAAAGTGGGAAGTCCCAAACGTTTCGCGTTCAAGTGACAATGACCAGATGCCCGCGCATACCACGCATACTGCCTCGGCAGCCCAGTCCGATCCGGCTAACATCTGGCGGATGTTCTCCCAAGTGATCGTGCCCATGGACGCTGTGAACCCTATAGACAAGCGCCGCGGTTGGACGGCATCACAGGTGGGAGCACGTAATCGGGAGTTTTTCGAGGACCTTATCTGCGCGGGTTGGGACCTGGTTATCGTGGATGAGGCCCATCGCCTGGCCGGCAGCACAGACCAGGTGGCCCGTTTCAGGCTGGGCCAGGGCCTCTCCGAGGCTGCTCCGTATCTTCTTCTCCTCTCGGCGACACCCCACCAGGGCAAGACCGACGCCTTCCACCGGCTGGTCTCCCTTATTGACCCTCGGGCGTTCCCTGATGTCGAAAGCGTCACCCGTGAACGGATACAACCTTATGTGATTCGGACGGAGAAACGCCGTGCCATCGATGCAGAGGGAAAGCCCCTTTTTAAACCGAGGCTTACTCAACTGGTTCCTGTTTCATGGAGCGAGCGTCATCGCGGTCAACATCTCCTGTATGAGGCTGTCACAAAGTATGTTCGCCAGGGGTACAACCAGGCCATGCGCGAAAAACGCACCTATATCGGATTTTTGATGATATTGATGCAACGGCTGGTGGTTTCCAGCACCCATGCCATCCGTGCGACGTTGGAACGCCGTCTCGCAGTTTTAGATTCCCAGTTCTGTCCTGAGGATTCCGACGCGCCCAATATGAGCGGTGGGGGTGTCAGCGACCGGGATCTTGGTTCGCTAGATGCCCTTTCTGCACCCGAGGCTTCAGTTTCTGACGTTGAGGACTTCTACGACCTGGACGGCCAGGAGCAGTTGGAGACGCTTCTGAGTTTGCGTCAGGAGGCCCTTAAGAACGAACGTGCTGAGGTGAAGATGCTCCTGGAGATGGCGCGCGAGTGTGAAGGGGCTGGACCTGACGCTAAAGCTGAAGCCTTACTTGATTGGATCTACCGGCTTCAGGCTGAGGAGGGCGATTCTGAGCTTAAGGTGCTCATTTTTACGGAGTTCGTTCCTACGCAGGAGATGTTGCGTCAATTCCTCAGCGAAAGGGGATTTACGGTTGTTTGCCTGAATGGGTCCATGGGTATGGAAGAGCGCAGGCGAGTTCAGGAAGCCTTTGCCCGCCAGGCGCGCATCCTGATCTCCACCGATGCAGGCGGAGAGGGCTTGAACCTGCAGTTTTGCCACGTGGTGATTAACTATGACATTCCATGGAATCCAATGCGGCTCGAGCAGCGTATCGGCCGCGTTGACCGCATCGGCCAGAAGCATACGGTAAGGGCGATTAATTTCATCCTGGAGGATTCTGTAGAACACCGGGTCCGGGAAGTCCTGGAGGCGAAGTTGGCGGTCATTCTCGAAGAATTGGGTGTCGATAAGACCAGCGATGTGCTTGATTCGGCCCAATCAGGGCGGGCGTTTGATGACCTTTATATGGAAGCGATCTTGAACCCGGATAAAGTGGAGGATTCGGTAAGCGCCGCTGTGGCTAAGCTCGAGGCGGAGATGAAGCAGGCGCAGGCGGGTTCACTGCTGGCGGGAATAGCGCAAGAACTGGATCCTGGAGAGACTCAGCGACTATTGTCTTATCCCATACCCTACTGGGTGGAACGCATGACTGTGAGTTACCTGAGGGCTCACGGTGGCAAGGCGGAACAAAACGGCCACCTTTGGGACCTTACTTGGCCGGACGGCAAGACGCAAAAGGGGATAGTTTTCTCAGGCAGGGAGGCCGAGGAATTTCCGTCCGGCCGGCATCTTACGCTGGAAGATCCAAAGATCCGCGGCCTGATTATGCGTCTTCCATGCTTCGTCCCGGGGCAGCCGATCCATGTAATATCGCTTCCGGATATTCCCCAGGAAATCCGGGGTTTTTGGTCGCTTTGGCAGATCTCTGTCGTGCAAAGTAATTCATCGGGGGCCTGTTCGGGGATCCGGGCGGGGGGCCAGGGGCCCGAGACCCAGCGTCGGCGGGTGATGCCACTTTTCCTATCTGACAATGGCAAGGTGTACATTCCTACAGCAAAGCACATCTGGGATCAGTTGCTGGTGGTCGCTCCGGTGATTAAGCGTACCCTCAGTGCCGAAGCTTCGGCAGATGCCCTCTCAAGGTTAGAAAAAGCAGCTCGGGAACACGGGAAGCCCATTTACGAGGCGCTGGTGGAGGAGCACGAGGAATACATTGCCCAGGAGCGGGAGAAGGCTGCATATGCCTTTAGCGCCAGGCGTAAAGCTATCGGACGGATCGGCCTTCCAGAGGTCCGTAACTACCGTTTGAACATTTTGGCTCAGGAAGAGCGGGCCCTTCAAGAGGAATTGGAGCAGATGGCCGAAGTATCTCCGGAGCTGGTGTGTCTACTTGCGCTGCGCGTGGAGGGTGATAATAATGGCTAGTTGGCGCGATCATATCCTGAAGGAGTTTACTCCGAGGGTTTCGCGGTTAACTCTTGTGGCCGACCCGGACGGCCTTCTTCTCGAGGAAGGAATTCTTGAAGGCATCAGGGAACGGGGCTTTGAGCTCATTCCTTTCGAGGATCATATCGCTTTTCGGTATGCCTATGAATCGAGGTTTCGTTCCCGATGGGATGCAGGCGAAGAAACGGCCCTTGTGGTAGTATTGAGGTGTGGAGTCAGCGGCTTGGAGGCTCTTGATGTTCTCCCGTATGACTTGCTTCAGGCAGGCCGAAAGCTTTCCTTTAATCTCGGAGATATTTTTCCACATCTCAGTTACCCGGTTGTGGCAGCCCTTGACCGGGCTGATCTCGACGCTCTTTATGACGCCCAGGCGAGATATGCTCCGGGTCCGCTGGGCGACAATGCTACGAAGGAATTTGCACTTCGACACGTTTTTGAGATCGCGCCGGAGCTCATCAAAGAGCCCAAGGACTTACTCCGCGTTCTCCTTCGTCGCCATTATCGCGGACAGCGTATACCCGCCATCCTGGATGAACGGCTCATTCAGCTCTTGAGACAGAACGAGACATTCAAGGATTGGCCGCTTGAAGCCATTGTCCCTGACAGGGAGGCGTTTTTTGCTTTTCTACAGGAACGTTGGGCAATCTTTTTACGTAATATCTTGGCGGTAGAGCAACAGTCTCTAATACTTGAAGGCGGAGATGGAGATGGTGGCTGCTTAAAGCGCGGTGCATCTTCATCGTCTCCATCTATATCCGTTGATCTACCGAATGGGGCTTATGAATTAAAGTTTGCCGGCCCTGCTGAGATTCCTTTTGACGACGGTGATATCAGGATTTACCTGGACAACTTATTTCTTGAACGGCTCCTTCAACCCGTGCCGTGTGAGGGTTCGAAAGTTCTTTCGGAGAGTTGGGTGCGTGTAGGTGTTCGAATTGACCCGATCAAGGACCGGCTGCGTCGTCTGGGGCGGCTGATAGAAAACCTCAGAGCCTCTATGCCGGCCCAGGACGCAAGGTATACGGAGTGGCTACATTTCGCTAAGGGGTGGGCAGAGTCGATTGTGCTGATCCACGAGAGGATATATTCAGGCGGCGCTGGGGGTGTGAAGGAGACCCCGGATGTAGAGGATTTCGCCGGTGCAAGAGATCCGAGGATATCGGATATGGCCCAAAAGATACGAGAGCTACAATCTCAAGTAGATGCTGAATTCACGGCATGGCTCCTAAAACGTTATGCAGGACTCAGCAGCCTTCCGTCGGTTCCGCCAGTGATGCTTCACCATATCCCACGTTACCTCACTCGCTATCTGGGGGATAGCCGCCAAAATAAAGTGGCGCTGGTGATATTAGACGGACTTTCGTTAGACCAGTGGATCGTTATCAGGGACACGCTTATGCCGAGGCAGCCGAGGTTTCGATTTCGCGAAAACGCCTTATTCGCCTGGATTCCGACTGTTACCTCGGTTTCACGTCAGGCCATCTTTGCGGGTAGACCCCCTGTCCTGTTTCCGAATAGCGTCCATACGACCGACAAAGAGCCGGTATTGTGGACGCAGCTTTGGACAGATCAAGGATTCGGTCAGAATGAAGTGGCCTATGCTAAAGTTTTGGGGGATGGTGATCTAGAAAGCACTGAAGAGTTGATTTCTGATCCGAGGACGCGGGTAGTTGGACTGGTGGTAGACAAGGTTGATAGGATCACGCATGGTATGCAATTGGGTACCGCAGGCATGCACAACCAGGTACGTCAGTGGGCGCGAGAGCCTTATCTGGCAGATCTCATGGGGCTATTGCTAAACCGGGGGTTTATCATTTTTCTCACTTCCGATCATGGGAATATTGAGGCCGAAGGTTTGGGGAGCCCTGCTGAAGGAGCGGTGGCTGATCAGCGCGGAGAACGGGTCCGTATCTACTCGGACGTTCTGCTGCGCGAGAAGATACGCAGCCGGTTCCCGGATGCCTTGCCATGGCCGTCGTTTGGACTGCCTGAAGATTATCTTCCACTCATCGCCCCGGCTCGTCGGGCTTTCGTTCGTCAGGGGGAGCATATCGTCTGTCATGGCGGCATTTCCATTGAAGAAGTGATAGTGCCGTTCATCCAAATAGAAAGAGTGCCGGACATTCATATTTGTGGTCATTCCTCTGACCGCTCACAAACGGAAGGAATAGATGAAATCCTGGGAGGTAAGGGCCTATGAACTCCCGTAGCACTCAAGTTGGCTTTAGCCAGCGGGTCCGGTTGGAATGGCTTGAGCAAGTTGTGGGCCTTATCCTCGCAGGTAACGATCGCCCGGCCATCTTTGCAGCATTTCAAGACATTCTGAGGGATAAGGTATCCGTTGGCGGTTCTGCTGAGCGCGGCAACCGTGAAAAGATCATCAGCATCATTATGAAGACGTGGTTTAACCCGCCTCGAGAGTTGGACAGTCTGCGGGGTAGAGGACTTGAGCTGGTGAGACGGCTCCCACGTACGCAACAGATTGTGGTTCACTGGGGGATGGTCATGGCCGTGTACCCATTCTGGGCGGCTGTAGCGGGTATAGTCGGCCGTCTTCTGAAGCTTCAGGGTTCAGCAGCGACAATCCATATCCAGCGGCGGGTCCAGGAAAGGTATGGAGAACGGGAGACAGTCGCGAGGGCCGCCCGTCGGGTTGTGCGCTCTTATCTTGACTGGGGCGTGCTTAAAGAGAGTGGGGTGAAGGGAATCTACGATCCGGGGCTATCTGTAGTGATCGATGATCCCGAGCTTGCCGCGTGGCTGATCGAGGCGTTTTTACATATACGGGACAATAGGACGGCGACTCTCAAGGAAATCCTGGATAGCCCGAGTCTATTCCCATTTCGCTTCCAACTGGCATCCCTAGAGCGAACCTTGACCACATCCCCTCGCCTAGAGGTTTTACATCTTGGCCTGGATGAGGACGTGGTGACACTTCAGTAAGGGAAATGATAATATGAACTAGAATTTGAGCCTGGCACCGCCGGGATTTACCTCTCTAGGCCGGATCCTCAAACGAGAACCTGATTCCCTGCATTCATTGAGGATCTGCTCTTTGAATTCCTGGCGGTACTGTTTCATTGACATACACTCCCCGATCCGACGTTATCATTTCGATGCAGATTCTCCGATCGGACTAAGGGGCTAGGAAGGTCTAGACCATGATATGATCGGCGATCCATCGTGGAGCGGAGAGAGCATTCAAGGTTCGTTACCGCTTCAGCTGATCTCCTCGAGTTCGGGGCGAAGGGGAGGAATTGCCGTAAGGCTAGCCCGATGTCGGAATTGGCGGCCGTTTTCGTTGCAATGCTGTTACGGGGCGGGGTAAGTGGTCGAAGATCAGGGGGATTTGGTCAGATTGAATAATCAGGGGGGCCGATCCAGAAGTAGGTTGCAATCTTCTCCGGGCGGCATCATACAATGAAGATCTGAGTAGCTCTATTTAGCTCCCACTGCACCCGCAGGCCCGGAGGAGACCTTCGACAGACTCGAGCACAGCATCCACGACGTCCCCATAGATGATGGCGTGGCCAAGCGGGTCCCCGCAGTCTTGAAGCATCTTGGCATGATGGGGAAAGAGACCGTTGGATCGCCTCATATCCATCGAGACAGTGCGTCGCCTGCCCATACGGCAGCGAGGCCCATCAGAATATGCAACGTGACATTGACAAGAGCGACCGGTGCCTGCCCGTTGCGCAGGAGGTTCATGGTCTCATAACTGAAGGTCGAAAACGTAGTGAAGGCTCCGATTATGCCGACTAAAACGAATACGCGCGACTCGGGCGTAAACGCCCCGCGCGCGTCAGCCATGCCTGCCAGGAATCCTATGGCGAGACAACCTGCGAGGTTTACCGTAAAGGTGCCATACGGAAACCGCGTTGGATCTAAATATCTGTGTACAACCCCCATCAGCGCATAACGCAATACGGCCCCGACAAAACCACCGAGCCCAACCAACAGTATATTACCCATGCCCATTATGCTGATACTCCTCCCCTTATTCACTCGTAGCAGGAGTCATCAGCCCTGATGGGCGGTTGTGGCGGACTCCATCACCCGCTTGTGCGTCCCCCGGAACTACCCACTTGCGCGGTATGCAATGAATTCGACGAGGCAACTCGACGCCCAGCAATATTGAATGACATTTATTCGCCACGACGAGATAAAAATCCTGCAACCTTTGGGATTGTTTCTTGTCATACGCAAACAGGCCAGGCGGGCGGAATGCGATGGGGACTCTATTCCCCAGAATATAGGCGGACGTAGCATCCGTCCATGATCTTCTTGGTATGGGCATCTATCTTACCACTGCCGTGAAATGTGGAAAGACGGGATATGGTATAGAATCGAGTACTATCATACAGTGTTCGTACATCCTGGGCATGATTGCGGAAGATATTGCCAATGCATTAGCTCTGGTTATGCATTAACCTTGGCCGCGGGTTAGCTCTGGTCATGTTCTCTAAGGTCTCCTGTGTCGATCTCCTTCAAAATGCCTTTAAGCTCCTTATAGTCCACCTCAGGTGCGAGGGTGATCATCCCCTTATGGACAGAAATAAGAAGCTTCTGTCCTTTCTTGATCTTAAGCTCCTTTCTGATCTCCTTGGGGATGACTATTTGGTACTTACTGGATACCTTGATTTCCGACGTACATTCGAAGCCACCACGTGATATACATCACGCATTCCTCGTCACCATTTCCCCAGGGAAGTTATGACGGCAGACCCGTGATGTACATCAGCCGTGTCAGCCAACTCGTGACGTACGTCACTTGCATCAGCCAAAGCGTGATGTACGTCAATCCTATCGGCTAACACGTGATGTACATCAAGCAACTGGCTTTATGGCGTGATGTACATCAATCGTTTCGCCCTACGCGTTCTGTACATTACTCGTTCTCTCAGAGCCGTTCCCTATGGAAATCGTCATGACCAGCGCGTGATGTATATCAGTCGTATCAGTTGATGCGTGATGTACATCACGCGTCTGGGCCAATACCTGATGTATATCACTTGCCAGCCAAGGTGATAAAATACTTACCACCCGGCGGCAAGTGGTCATCTATCTGGCCCTTAATACCAAGATTTTCAGCTTTATTTACCTACGAAAGTTACATGCACCCCATAGGGCGTGGTTGATTGCCACCGCTGCGAGTTGTATCGTGGAGAATGGCGATATGTTAGTCAATAGTAACCTTGCCGGCTGCCGGCCACTTCACTACCATGCTTTCGGAGCAAGCAGGTTGTAGATGGGCTTCCAGTAGACTCCGGTGCTTTCCATCACCACATGAGTGCATCCCTTGGATACAAGCCAATCAGCCATCTCCAGCAAGTCCCCCGTCATCGTGCCAAAACTCCTAACCTCCTTTTCTCACTTAGTTACTCAATCGATTAGCATAATATCCTACCTATACATCTGCCGACCTGTCCCTCCAGACTGGCTTAAATGCGCTATCCCTTCAATCTGGCTATATAATCGCACACTGCCGATAGAACTGTTCAAAACTAACGGCAGAAGTTCTCCGAAAAAGGCGTTCGGGGTCTTTAGATAACTCCAGGAATTATCTGTTAGCCGAGTGGCATCCTCACACCACTTTATTGCTCTGGCATCCTTGCGAGGTACGTCAATGTCTTCGCGTCTCTTGGTCTCTACAAGGAACATGTTTCCCGTGGCAATTTTGACAATGAAATCGGGATAATAGAGGCGAAAAGCTCCCCGTCCGTCTATATATTCAATCGAGAAAGGCGTATACTAAGTTAGCTTGGCAAACGCTGCCACATCGGGGGCATCATCCAAAAACCGGGCAAAATCGACTTCGTAGCTGTTGTTGCAGGCGACTAGATTGAATACAGTCTTATTAGCTCTATAAACCGGGCGCCGCCATGGGAAAGCCCTTGTGGAACTGATTTTTAGCTCTGTCCCTGAGAATTCCATGGCTGGGGGTGAATGGTCAGGTCATTTATGGCTTTGGTGAAGACTTCAAGGATAATTTGCCGGGCGTCGGGCATATTCAAGCGCCGGAGGTACTCATCTATCTTCTAAGTCTACGTTGGTACCGAAAAGAATGGTCTCGATATACTCATGAACCTTTGGGGCAAGCTCCGCAAAACGTCCAGACAAATGGGTGTTTCTAAGGATTAGCTGCGTAAAATAAGTGACTACTGCCTCTCCATTCTCGGGTATGGGTAGCCCCCATTCCCTTTCCAGCACATTTGCTTGGATGAGAGCGTCATAGCCGATATAGTGCCTAAGGTCAGAGACCAGGTAGTCTTGGGGGGGCCATGAAACTGGGTCAACTGCCCCTTGCGTGGGGCAACCCTTCCTTTACAAAAGACACACGCCTTCATTGGATAGTCTCCTTGCCCCTCTAACTTTTCGTAACGGAATCACGAAAGGCTTCTGCGCTTTTGGGCTGGATCAGTGAAAGCCTAGTAATAGGTAAGGCCTCTGCTTCAAGACTCGATAAATCTATAACCTGACTGGCATTGTCAATATCAATCCCCACTAGATGGCCTTCCTCGTCGAAGTCTAGAATAATCCCAGGGGCCACTTCGTTAGAGTCCACACTGGGCCTTTCTAATAGCTCAATGTAAAGCGAATCGGTCTCTGGGTAGTAATGGAATTTCATGATTTCACCCCTTGAAGTTACGATCAGGGAAAGCATTATGCTCTGTCTCTCCATCTTCTAGCGTTACCACGCGGAGATACTTCCCAAGTTCAGGTATGAAAGTCCAGTAGCGAATACGTCCATCCGGTTGCACTTCCCGGTATTCTGTGGACAGGATAGCCTGTCTACACCACTCGCGCCTGATATATGGGCGTTTTCGCAGGACCTGTTCCTCAAAATACCGCGTCGTCTTTAATGGGAGACCTTCATCTTGTTGCACGCCAGGGCACCACCCTTCCGCGGGCTACTTCAGTTTCGGCTTCTTCAAGCTCCCGGTATTCCTCTTTGTCGGCTTGGAGCCACCTGGCGTACTCGAGAAGTTCTTCTGGGTCCTCTTTGCTCAGGACCTCAATTGCCTTTAACTGTTCTTTACGAATGATCATAGTTTAGGCCTCCCCTTGTTGGAGGGTCACAGCCTCCGCTAGGCGCCACCACGAGGCCGTATAGCCGCAACATAAACGGTGTTCTCCGTATCGTTTATGGTGTAGAAGATTCGCCAATCCCCTACCCTCAGTCTCAAGAGGTCTGGGACCCCCTTTACAGGGATTATGTCGCGGCCTGGGGCAGGATATGGGCTTTCAGCTAGGCCGTAAATCTCCTTTTGCAGCCGCTCCCGTTGACGGCTATTCAGCCTGCGTAGAGTCTTTGCGGCTTCATGTGAGACAATAATATCCCAGGTGCTCACTGCCCCAGCTCCTTGCTTAGGTCCTCCCACCGTTCGACACGGCCAGCTTT
Organism: Bacillota bacterium; assembly: GCA_013178415.1. Classification (NCBI taxonomy): domain Bacteria; kingdom Bacillati; phylum Bacillota; species Bacillota bacterium. The sequence goes on from JABLXA010000029.1 coordinate 24,330, forward strand.
TATATCCTCAAGTCCTCGCCGTATGGCCGCCAGGTCTTCAGGAGAGAGTTCCTCCTCTGCGACCGGCATATGGGGAGCAAGGAAGCGATCCAGCTCCTCCTTGCGAATACGCCATTGGCGCCCCACCCTGCCAGCAGGGAGCCGGCCTTCCCTCAGAATTCTATATACAGTGCGCAAATCTACCCTTAGATACCTAGCAGCTTCTTCAGGTGTCAAAATCAGCTCCTCATTCATAGTAAACACCTCCTACCGATACTATACACTACTTTCTGCTACTGCTCACTGGACTTATGATATAAGGCCCCACTATATGGAATGCGGCAGCTAGCTGGGAGTCTGTGATGGAAACAGATAGCATGGAAAGAGTCGCAAAATTACTTCTTTGGCCATCCACTTGCCGTGCGTTGGT
>JABLXA010000030.1 GCA_013178415.1 Bacillota bacterium
TTTATCACAAGAGCCTTGATTCGTATAGAAGGGGGCAACTTGCATTGGGTCTCGTCCCAGGGGAGGACAGAATCAAGGATCTTACCGATCCCAAGGGTGTCGAATAATGCTGAGATAAGAGGAGCAGGTCCTGCATGGAATATCTTTAAGGATGAAACCATTGGAAACACCCCTGCCCCCAGTATACACGGAAGCAGGGGAAAGTACAAGTAACTATTTACCTTATAATCCTATAAATGTAACATTATCGCTAAAATATCTCTCCCTTATCTATGACCTCAGAAAATGCTCCTTCATACTCCGAAAGGGTGCGAAATGTAAGTCTTGAGTTTACTATCATATCTGATATTATAGATACGTGGAGGTGGATCCGATGAATCAGATAGATCATACAAATCAGCCGGATCGCCCGGGTCATCCGGACTCTCCTGACCATGCCGATCGTGCCGCCTCTGTCCCAAAGGACAGCGGCCGCGAGGTTGGCCATATTCTTCGCGGGAAATTCTGTGGGAGCACGACGGTCGGCGAACGGGGCCAGATTGTCATCCCAGCGGAGGCCCGCAAGGAATATGGGGTTGAAGTCGGCGACAAATTGATGGTTTTTATGCATCCGCACCATGATGGACTGTTCTTGGTGAAGGCTGAAACCGTGACGAAGCTTGTGACCGACGCAATGACGCGGTTAGGGAAAATCATCCAGGAATCCGACGGTGACGATGAGCCCAGGGGCGGTGTAAGGCGGGATAGCGGCCGCTAATCAATGCAAGGCGGCTGCTGATCATCAACCGCATCCACCCATCCAAACGGGCTTTGTCCGGGCCAGCCTCATAATACCCTATAACTGGGGGAATGGTTCCTTGGAAACGATCAGACGTCTCTTGAGATTCGTCCGCCCCTACTGGCATTTGGTCCTTGGCGCGATGATTCTCGGACTCGCGATTTCGGGGGTCGGGCTTTTCCAGCCGATGATCATGAAGTGGATCATCGATGGCATCCTGACAACGAGGCGCTTTGGCCTTCTTGCATATGGCGCGCTTGCGATCCTGGGGGCAGCGGCTATCCGCGGCATCCTCGTATTCCTTCAGCGCTATATGATGGCCTATTCCGGCCAGAAGATCGTCTATGACATCCGCAATATACTTTACCGCCATCTTCAGCAACTCTCCTTCAGCTTCTATGATATTGCCCAAACCGGTCAGCTAATGTCTAGGGTGACGGCGGATGTGGAGACGCTCCGTCAGTTCCTCTCTAATGGCCTTGTCCGCATGTCATCGGCACTATTCTCCTTTCTCGCCACGCTGGTTCTGATGCTGTCGATGGATTACCGACTTACCTTCGTCTCTCTCATCCCAGTGATACCCCTTACATACCTTGTCTGCATTTATGGAGGACGTGTCAGGCCGATGTTTTGGCAGATCCAGCAGAAGCTTGCTGTGCTGACGGCGACGCTCCAAGAGAATATCACTGGACAGAGGGTGGTTAAGGCATTTGGTCGCAAGGCCTATGAAATATCGAAGTTTGAGCGGGACAATGAGGAGCTTCTCAGGCAGAATGTGAATACCATCAGGCTTTCAGCATCCTATGAATCTGGGATGCAGCTTCTTTCGGAGCTTTCGCTGGCGTTGATAATCTGGTTTGGCGGGCGTGAGGTGATCGCCGGACGGGTTTCGTTGGGATCTCTTGTTGCCTTCAATGCTCTGGTGATGCAGGTGATCGGCCCGGTGAGGATGCTGGGAAACCTCGTTTCACTGGTCCAGCGCGCCACGGCGTCCGGCCAGCGGATCTTCGAGATCCTCGATACCAGGGCGGATGTAACAGATCGGCCCGGGGCGCGTCCGATGCCCCCAATAAAGGGGCATATCGTCTTCGATAATGTCAGCTTCGCTTATGAGGGATCAAGGCAGGTTTTGAGCGACATCAGCCTCGAGGTAAGGCCAGGGGAAACCGTTGCGGTGCTAGGCGGGACCGGCTCCGGCAAGTCCACCTTGATCAATCTAATCCCGAGGTTCTACGACCCGACATCGGGGAGGATCTTGATAGACGGGATTGACATAAGGGATGTCACCCTGGAGAGTCTACGACGTCAGATAGGAATCGTAACACAGGAGACCTTCCTCTTTTCGGCATCGCTTCGCGAGAACATAGCATATGGCAAACCCGAGGCTACAATGGAAGAGATCATTGCGGCCGCTAAGGCAGCTCACATTCACGATTTCATCATCAGCCTGCCCGATGGATATGAAACGCCTATCGGGGAACGCGGGGTAGGGCTCTCCGGCGGCCAAAAGCAGAGAGTCGCTATAGCCAGAGCGCTTCTGATGGATGCTAAGATCCTCATTTTAGATGAATCTACATCGAGTGTGGATGTGGAAACAGAATTCCAGATCCAGCAGGAATTTAACAGGCTGCTGCGTGATCGCACGGCATTCATCATAGCCCAGCGGCTTTCAACCATAAGAAATGCCGACATCATAATCATCCTCCAGGATGGAAAGATCGCGGACCGCGGGACCCATGAGGAACTCCTTGAGAGAAGCGAGATCTATCGGGCCATTTATGATATGCAATTCAGGCGGCAGGAAAAAGAGCTCGTCGCGCGAGAAAGTGAGCGGCAGCTTACCGCAGGGAGAAGGTGATGGCTATGTCTATGCATGGTGGAGGAGGTTGGCATAGTAGATACGGCGGGCTTGACTCATCCGATATCAGTCGTGCCAATATAGATCTCAGGCATATTCCGCGACTTTGGGAATTCGTGCGTCCACACATCTGGACGATGACCTTCGCCATGGTGCTCGTTGCTGGCATTTCGGCGACAGGTCTCGTGGGGCCTATCCTCGTCCGGCGGGCGATCGACATATATATTCCCTCTAGGAATTACCAAGGACTTGTCACCACGGTGATGTTGTATGTAGCGGCCTATTCGGGGATCGCTGTTATGCGCTACCTGCAGACTTACATCATGTCGGCAGCTGGCCAGAGGATGCTCTATTCCATCCGGCGTAAGCTTTTCGTGCATCTACAGGATCTTGGCCTTGATTTTTATGATAGGTTTGAGGCCGGAAGGATTATGTCGCGGGTCACGAATGACGTAGATGCCTTGAATCAATTGATATCCTCGGGGATATTAAATCTCTTGAGCGACCTTGTCACAATTCTGGGAATACTCTATGTGATGTTCAGCATGAGTCCCAGGCTTGCGCTCATCAGCTGCGTCACTATCCCACTCCTTGTGGTGTTGGTGCTTTTCATGCAGAAGAGGATGACCAGGGCCTATCACAGGGTTAGGCGCCGCCTCGCGGACGTGAATGCGAATCTCCAGGAATCCATATCAGGTATGAAGATCGTTCAGGCATTTTCGAGGGAAGAGGTGAATGCCCAGCGATTTGATGAGACCAACTCCCGCAACATGCAAGCAAATATGGAAGCTGCGGTCCTGCATTCGCTATTCTTCCCGCTAGTCGAGCTGATTGGCTCCATGGGGACAGCTGCAGTGCTTTACTATGGAGGCCTCCGGATATCATGGGGGGATCCGACAGTGACTATTGGGACGCTCGTGGCCTTCATCAACTACGTGACGAGGTTCTTCTGGCCGATACGTGATATGAGCGATCTCTATAATCTGGTTCTTGCTGCCGGTGTCTCCTCCGTGCGGGTGTTCGAGATCCTGGATACGAAGCCGAATGTGGAGGATAGGCCCGGCGCTATAGAAATCCCGGATGTCAGAGGCGAAGTCAGATTCGAGCATGTTACCTTTGGATACGATCCGGCACTGCCGGTGCTTCATGACATCAACCTTGAGGCCCGGCCGGGGGAAACCATAGCGCTCGTCGGGCCCACGGGGGCTGGAAAAAGCTCTATAATAAACCTGCTTTTGCGGCTCTATGACGTAGACGAAGGTAGGATCACTGTAGATGGCCATGACATCAGGGATCTGACAATCGAATCCCTGCGCTCGCGAATGGGCGTAGTTCTGCAGGACACTTTCATCTTCTCCGGGACCATCAGGGAGAATATCCGCTACGGACGCCTCGATGCTACGGATGAAGAAGTGGAGGAGGCGGCTCGGATCGTGGGAGCCGACCGTTTCATCGAGAGGTTTCCTGAGGGGTACGACACGGAAGTGCATGAGCGCGGGGCGCGGCTCTCGGTTGGCCAGCGGCAGCTTCTGGCCTTTGCCAGGGCGCTCCTTGCGGACCCACGCATCCTCATTCTTGATGAGGCTACCTCAAGCGTAGACGCTTACACTGAATACATGATCCAGCAGGCGCTAGAGAGACTGCTTGAAGGCAGGACAGCTTTCGTAATCGCGCACAGGCTCTCCACCATACGAAATGCTGATAGGATCTATGTCATCGACGACGGTAGGGTGGTGGAAGAGGGAACGCACGAGGAGCTTTTAGCCCGGGGAGGGCGTTATGCCTCACTTTACGAAAAGCAGTTCACTGCGGCGGAGGGAGTCAGTTGAGATAATGGAGCTTCCTATAGATATCCAACTCCGAAGTTATAGCGATGCCCGGTCATACTGCGGTCGCGCTCTTTGTGCATACCCTCCATGTGGGACCCAACTTCTAAGATCGAGCTTGTATATCTATATTATGCTAAGATATGATGTTAGTCTACATTATACGAAATATGGAAGGAGATGGCCACATTGGACAATGACAGGATAAACAAGGTCTTGGCAGAAATGACGGGGGGCGAGGCCCTGGAGATCTTAGAGATCCTGGCAGATGAAGATCCAACGATCGCAGAGAGGATTGTCGAGATCTTTTATGAGGAACTGCACGGTGAAGAAGGGGTAGAAATAGAAGATATCGCCGCGGACGTTTTTGACGAGCTTGAGAGTCTGGAAGTGGAAGAGTTGTGGGAAGAATCCGGGAGCACGCGCTATGGATATGTAGATCCCTATGAATATTCATGGGAGATGATTGAAGAGAGACTCGATCCTTTCTGGGAAGAAATGCACAGATATCAGAAGCTGGGTCTGCAGGCAGAAGCGAAGAAGTGTTGCCTCGGCATAATGATTGGACTGCATCGTTTTGAGCGGGACGGGGAAAATGAATTCAAGAATTGGGCGGCGGACGCCCCGCAGTCATATATTGAGCACACTTTCTCCGAATGGAAGGAGGGCAAGCCCAAACCTGAAGACATCGCGGAGGTTGAAGCGATGATGAAAAATGGCTTCGCGGAGTAGGAGAGAGGAATCGCTGGAACAGGTGGATGAAGATCACCAGTTGGTCAGGTTTTATATTCCTCAAATCGCCCGCTGAAGATACCTAATCATGGGTTACTATGTAAGGCCGGGTTGAGGTCTTATTTAGCAAAGTGCTGAAGTTGGTTGGGTAATAGATGATAGCGATAAACGATTTTGACTTCCAGCAGATTGCGCACATTGCTGTGGTAAGCGCGAGGCATGCGGAGGAGCTTTGCTGTCGACTCGCCCCGCCGGACTATGCTTGATCGACCCAGCGACCAACCTCGATACCTGCAGTTCTTCTTGACCGGCCTCAGCTTTCCTGATATACTGATAATCAGATGAACAGCACAGTGGAGGGATTTCCGATGGAGAGCATCATCCTGCAAATGGCGCAGCGGGGCGTGATTACGCTGCCCAAGGATTTGCGAGAGACCTATGGCCTGCAACCTGGTGATACGCTCACGCTTCTAGATCTCGGAGGTGTTTTCGTCCTGAGTCCAAGACAGTCAGAGATCGATGCCATCGCCCGCAAGATTGCGTCTCAGTGGGCAGAAGACGGACAGACGCTTGAGACAATGCTCAAAGCGCTTAAAGAAGAACGGGACCAGCAGAAACAATGAAGATCAGAGTCTTTCTAGATGCCAGCATACTTTTTGCTGCGGTTTGGTCTGAAACCGGAGGTGCGCGTTTGATTCTGAAACTCGGAGAGGCCGGCGCGATAGAGCTTTGGACCGGCCCATGGACACTCCGGGAAACCGACGCGGTGCTTGACCGCAAATCACCAAAGAGCAAATCATATTTCGCTCTGTTGCTGGATCGAGCTCGTATTCAGGTAGGCCCGGAGGCCAGTAGAGGTGATATGGAAAAGGCCGAGTCGGTGGTTGATTATGCGCCTGACGCCCGGGTTCTAGCAGAAGCCTTGACAGCTGGCGCGGATTATTTCGTTTCTTTTGACCGAAAGCACCTTATTGGAAATCCCAGGACCGGGCAACTTCCGTTTCGCCTGGGGACCGCAGGGGACTTCATAGAGTGGTATCGGGGCCAGCTTCAGCTATGAATGCTCAGGCTCCTGTTCGCGGTTCGGCCGGCATAATCCCGAATTGCAAGTGAGTATAGGTGCAGTGTGTGGCCTGGACATCCGAACAACGCGGTTACTGGCAAGGATCTTGAGTGCTCGGTTCGCGTAAAGTCTAGTGGGGCAGAAAATCGGGGTCTTGTCTGACTTCCAGCAGATCACGCCGCGTTGCGGTGGTAAGTGCGAGGCATTCGAAGAGCTTTGCCGTCGACTAGCCCCGCCCAACTCTGCTTGACCTACCTATTTTCCGTTTGCCCGCACCCTGGAGTTCAAACTCAGGACGGCCGGGGTAGAGGCTTCGGCAGAACTTGGAGTGCGGAAGTTGGATTAGAGCGGTAGAGCGAGGTGTAGGCTGAGCGAACTCGGTTCTCTTCCAGGGAAAGGCCGGACACTCTTGCGGATGGTATATGGGGCGGGCGGCGTAAGGCTCTGACTAGCCTGCGTAGTGTCACGGTTCCAACCGCTCGAGTTCGGGGATTCTGTCGAAGTCCCGATCATAGGAATAGATTGTGCCCACTTTCTGGAGGATAACCTGTGCAGCCACGAAAGCGTCAGTCCAATCGATGTTGTGACGTACATAAAGCCGCAAAGCCAGGAAAATAGCCTCCTTCGACGAGCAATGCAGACCACGCAGGCTCACAATGGGCGTAAGCAGATCGGCGATCTTCTCCTTGCTCTGCCGGTAGAATCTCTCCAGCGTCCAGATCACGTCTGCCAACACCAGGTCGGGGAGCCAGACCTGGTGCTCGTTGCGCTCCACTTTCTCGAGTAGAACAGCGCACGCTTCCGCTTTCTGCGGATCATCGTTAGTTAGAAAGCGCAGGATGATATTCGCGTCAATCGCAGGGGTTCTTCGCATTGATGCGCTCCTCCATGGCGGCGTGGCGGGCCTTCTTGAAGTCCTGGGGGCCACTGACGGTAACCTGCCCACGCAGGCTGCCGATCCCCTGAGGCGCTAGAGTCACCCGGAAATCGTGCTCCTCCTCAATGAAGCGGAGATAGGTCCCGGGTCTGATGTCGAACCGTTTCCGCAACCTTGCCGGAAGGGTGATCTGCCCCTTGCTCGAGACTTTGGCGATTTCCGACACTAGTCACACCTCCTTTACTAACCATGCTTCCGCTTTACCTACACTATATTATATGGCATCATTGCGGAGATGTAAACGCCTCAGTTCGGCTTGGGCGCATAGCTTCTTTGTGACTCAAAAAAGGAAGATCGTACCTCCCGCGCCTTGCCCTTCTTCACTTTAGTTTTATGCGCCCGATCGGCCTGGGTGTTAAAGACTCTTGACATGAATCTCCTGAGAGCATATAATTTCAAATAACCAAAAGCCACAATGGGGTGGCAGACACATTAAGGGGCAATGTTGTCCCACCTGTCGATGACGACATTTTGGAGCGCGTCTCGCAGGTGGGATTTTGTTTTCCGAAACGGAGCCCCCTACTGCCAGGGCAGCACCATCAGGGGGTAAGAATCCGCCGAAGTGGGTGCCGCTATTTTCGAGATAGATAGGATTCTATTTTCCAAAAGGCGTCAGGAAGGATTTTGTTTTCTGAAAGGCGTGAGGATTACGTGAAAAAGGTCTATGTCAATCCTGACGTTTGCATGGGATGCGGACTCTGTGAAGTCTATTGTCTCGTGCAGCATTCCAGGACCAAGGATATTATAAAGGCCTTCAGGCGTGAGAAGCCCAAACCTGTGGCCAGGATTCGCGTAGAACGACATGGGACACTTTCATTTGGGTTTCAATGCCGTCGCTGTGAAGAACCGCTATGCGCTTATTCTTGCATAACAGGAGCTACTTACATAGATGAGGATGGCCAGGTGGCCTTTGATGAGGAGAAATGCATCGGCTGTTTGACCTGTGTGCTTGCCTGTCCCTATGGCGCCATCGCTCGCGATGAAGGGAGGGGCCTTGTCGCCCGGTGTGATCTTTGCGGTGGTGCGGATATCCCCGTATGCGTGAGAAACTGTCCAAATGAGGCGCTTATATTCGCGGAGATTTCCGAATCTGGCGCGGGGATCTCTGAATCTAGTGCCGAAATAGCCAGGGCCGAGACTGGCGCTGAAATAGCCGGAGGTGAATCCTCATGACAAGGGCCCATTCAAAATACATGATCATCGGCAATTCTGTCGCGGCAATAGGAGCAGTCGAAGCGATTCGCCAGATTGATCTAAATGGCTCCATCATGATCATATCCGATGAAAGCTTTCCGGCATATTCAAGGCCATTGATATCTCAATATGTCACAGGGGAGAAGGACCTGGACGGGCTTCTCTACCGGCCCCGTGATTTTTACCAACGAATGAAAGTAGAAACTCTACTGGGTGTCAGGGCAACTGGCATAGATTATTCAAACAAGATCGTCTCAACTTCCACCGGCGAGGAAATCAGCTACGGGAAACTCCTCCTGGCCACCGGGGCGCGGCCAGGCGTGCCTCCTATCAAAGGGTTAGGCCTTCCAGGCGTGTTTACATTCACGACACTCCTTGATGCAATGAAGATAAGAGATTATCTCCCGAAGGTCAAAGAGATTGTCATCATCGGTGGCGGCCTTATAGGCCTCCAAGCGGCAGAAGCCCTTGCAAGACTCAACCGTAAGGTCACCGTAGTGGAGTTCATGCCCCGTATCCTTTCCCCTGTTCTAGACCAGACTGGCGCAGACATGGTCATGAATCTCTTTGCAAGAAACGGGGTCGAAATATTAACGGGCAAGGCTGCCTCCGAGATCATTCCCGACACGGACGGCTCGGCGGACGGCTCAACGGATGGCTCGGCAGGCGCGGTAGTTCTTAAAGATGGAACTTCTTTGCCCTGCGACATGGTGATCATCGCGACAGGAGTTGTGCCCCGTCTTGAATTGGCTAGATCAGAGGCTGGCAACTCCCATGGCTGCCCGGAAACTGGCCGGGGGATCCTCGTAAATGACGCGATGGAGACTACGGTACCCGGGGTATACGCAGCCGGAGATGCTGCCCTTGGAAAGGATCTCTTGAGCGGGGCAGCCAGGCCTCTTCCTATATGGCCGAATGCCTACTTGCAGGGGAGGGTGGCCGGATTGAACATGGCGGGACGCCATTCTTCCTTCCGCGGTGGCCTCGCCATGAACGCGATTCATTTCTTCGGCCTGCCTGTGGTGTCGGCTGGGATTTTCGATGCGCCAGAAAAGGATGAATCAGGCGCTGAATGGGAAATGGTTTCTGAATTGAAGCGTGAGAAGGGTTTCTACCGTAAGATCGTTCTCCGGGGCAACAAGGCCGTAGGAATGATCGGCATCGGCGATGGAGTCGAGCGCGCGGGAGTGATAGTCGGATGCATCGCAAACCAAATAGATTGCAAGTCTTTTAAGATTGATCTACTGAGGAATCCTGGCATTAGCCTTTTCCCCGGCTCCATCAGGCAGGGGATGACGTTTGGCAGAATCGGGAACGAATGGTGGCGCTCGAGAGAGGAGGCTGGAGTAGTATGAAGAACCTCGAGAGGATGGCTAATCCATTCAATGACGATAAGGTTATCGCGAATTGTGGGATCTTTGGGGTTATGAATACGGCAGGGGAGAAGATGTCAGGCCGTGATATAATCGCTGCCATGGCCAACATGCACGACCGAGGCAATGGACTTGGTGGAGGATTCGCGGCCTATGGGATATACCCTGATCATCCTGACGATTATGCTCTGCACATAATGTTCGAGACCCAGCGGGCGCGGGAGGAAACAGAGCATATGCTGCGCGAATGGTTTGATGTCAAGGCCGGTGAGCCTATTCCCACTAGGAGCACGCGCGGTATCGCAAGTGCGCCGCTTCTATGGCGATATTTCGTGGAACCTGCCCAGGATGGCGCGATTGCCTGCTCATCAGATGACTATGTGGCCGACAAGGCTATGTTCATAAATACTTCCATCGATGGAGCTTTTGTATTCTCCAGCGGCAGGAATATGGGTGTATTCAAGGGAGTCGGCCATGCAGAGGATATCGGGACTTTCTTCTGCCTCGATGAATATCAGGCATACCTCTGGACCGGGCATTCACGTTTTCCTACAAATACCCAGGCTTGGTGGGGAGGAGCTCATCCTTTTTCAATTCTAGATTGGACGGTCGTCCATAATGGTGAGATTTCTTCATATGGAACGAACAGGGCCTTTCTAGAAATGTACGGGTATTACTGTTCCATGCACACAGACACCGAAGTCATCGCCTATGCTGTTGATCTTCTTGTAAGAAAGCATGGACTTCCTATTCTTTTGATGGCGAAAGTATTTGCCGCTCCTCTATGGCAGGAAATTGATCGCATGACTGAGGAGGAAAGGAAGATATACACGGCCCTGCGCCAGGTGTATGGAGCCCTTCTCATGAACGGCCCCTTTGCCATAATAATCGCTCATCAGGGGGAAATGATAGGGCTTCGCGACAGGATAAATTTGAGGCCGCTGGTAGCCGGGTCGAAGGGCGACCTGCTCTTCTTGTCTTCGGAAGAGGCGCCCATCAGGCTCGTTTGCCCCGATGTGGAAAAGACCTGGGCGGTGCAGGGGGGAAAGCCGGTTATAGGCCGGCTCTCTGAGGGAATCATCGAGCACGGAACAGATAGGAGTGCCGTCTATGAGGAGTCACTTATTGAACGAGTTTACGGTCATGAGGAACGATCAGAAGTGCATTCGCTGCCAGGTATGCGTGCGGCAATGTAGCTTCGATGTGCATTCTTATGATGAGGAAGATGATATCATCGTTTCGGCAGACGAAAAATGCGTAGGCTGCCAGCGATGCGCTACATACTGCCCTACAGGTGCTATTACCATCCGTTTGAGCGAACGGGACTTTCGCCCCAATGCCAACTGGCGCCCTGAGCAACTCATGGACGTCAAGAGACAGGCAGAGACGGGCGGTGTGATCCTGACCGGCATGGGGAATGACAAGCCGCACAGGGTCTATTGGGATCATCTATTGCTGAACGCGAGCCAGGTGACCAATCCTTCAATCGACCCCCTCCGCGAGCCCATGGAGCTCCGGACATTCCTCGGGTCGAAGCCTGACCGGCTTCGCTTCGACGGGGATAGGTTGATCACTGAGCTTGCGCCTCAGATAAAGCTCGAAACCCCAATCATCTTTAGCGCCATGTCCTATGGGGCCATAACTTACAATGCTCAGCTTGCCCTCATGCAAGCGGCAAAGGAATGCGGGACCCTTTGCAATACCGGAGAGGGCGGATGGCCCAGGGATTTTCGGAAGTTTGGCAAGAACGTCATAGTCCAGTGCGCCTCTGGACGATTTGGGGTAGATTTTGAATACCTCAATCAGGCTGCAGTAGTTGAGATAAAGATAGGCCAGGGCGCAAAACCTGGCATTGGCGGGCACCTCCCGGGGGAGAAAGTTACCCCACTCGTGGCGGAGACCAGAATGATTCCGGCAGGCACTGACGCCCTATCGCCGGCTCCGCAGCATGATATATACTCGATCGAAGACCTCTCGACTCTAATCTATGCCTTAAAAGAGGCCACCAATTACGAAAAACCAGTGTCAGTCAAGATCGCAGCGGTGCATAACGCTCCTGCTATTGCATCAGGCATAGTGAGGGCTGGCGCCGACATCGTGGCCATCGATGGCATCAGGGGCGGGACAGGGGCGGCCCCCAAGGTCATTCGCGACAATGTCGGAATACCCATTGAACTGGCGCTTGCCGCGGTTGATACGCGCTTGAGGCGAGAGGGCATCAGAAATCGGGTATCCCTGATCGCGGCTGGCGGGTTCCGATCTAGCGCAGATATATTGAAGGCGATTGCTCTGGGGGCTGATGCGGTCTACATAGGGACCGCCGCTCTTGTGGCCATGGGCTGCACGCTGTGCCAGCAATGCTATACCGGGAAGTGCGCATGGGGAATTACTTCAGCTGATCCGGTGCTGGCAAAGAGGCTCAATCCTGATATAGCCACCAGGAGGCTAGTCAACCTGGTGAAAGCCTGGAGCCTTGAGATCAAGGAGATGCTTGGTGGAATGGGGATAAACGCTATTGAGAGCATCCGCGGGAACCGCCTGCATCTCAGAGGAATCGGGCTCGAAGAATGGGAACTCGATACTCTGGGTGTCAAAGGGGCGGGATGAACCAATCAGGGTGCCATTCTGTAATTGCCAAGCGGGCCGCGCATGATCCTCTTATGGTGGGCCGCGCATGATCCTCTTATGGTGGGCCGCGCATGATCCTCTTATGGTGGGTCGCGCATGATCCTCCCATGGCGAATCGCGCATGACCCCCTTGTGGGTAGGTGGGGAGATGGCGACTACCTGCCGGTCTTCATTCTTTATGGATGGAGCCTTATGATTCATTTGGAGGGTTAGTCTATGAGAAAAGATGATGGATCGCTCTCTATTGATGCGACGGCAATTCATTATAGAGCCCTTAATATGCTGATAAGGGAGGGCGTGGCAAAGGGAGCCCGAGGGTTTGTGCTCCGGGGAGTGACCGGCCAGCGCTATATCGGCACGGGTCTTTCAAGTGATATAAGCATAAAGATATTTGGCACCCCAGGGAATGATCTTGGCGCCTTTATGAATGGCCCCTTAATCGAGGTCTATGGAAATGCCCAGGATGGGCTGGGCAATACCATGAATTCTGGGAAGATAATCGTACATGGTAGCGCTGGCGATCTTCTCGGTATGTCAATGCGGGGCGGCAAGATCTTTGTTAAGGGCGATGTGGGATGCCGTTCAGCCATTCATATGAAGGAATACCAGGATATGCGTCCTGTAGTAGTGATTGGCGGGACGGCCCATGACTTCTTCGGCGAGTATATGGCTGGAGGGGAGGTAATACTCCTTGGGCTTACCCTTAAAGCTGGAGTCCCTCATTCATGTTCCTTTATGGGGACTGGGATGCACGGCGGCCACATATATGTAAGAGGCTCTGTAGATCAAGCAAGGCTCGGCAAAGGGGTGGCCGTTCGCAGGCTTGATGACCGCGACTGGGAGACGGTTAAGTCCCGGGTTATGGAGTTCGCGTCGTACTTTGACATGGATCCTGATACCATCATGGATGCGCCTTTCATAAAACTCTGCCCCGTTTCTTCAAGGCCATATGGGGTTTTGTACGCTGGGCGGAATTGACCAGGAGTTGGCGAGAGCATATTGGATTGTTGTCTCAGCTATTCTCAAGAAACGAAGCTAGCATAGCTGTAGTATATACTCTCACACCTGAAATACCGGAAAAATCGTTATCATTGGTCCAAATGGGGCAATTAAATGCCATGGCAAGAGCAAGCAAGGGGATGTCATCAGGGTCTCGGTTACCAATGGCAGCCTCTGCTGCATCAAGGTGATTGAGATATTCCTCTTCCCGCACTATGAGAATTGGCAAGAGATCCAAAATAGAACGCATGACTTCGCAAGGAAGCCCCTTTTTCTTGGCGAGTACGGGAAGGTATTCCCGGACCTCTGACAATACGGAAGGGGTGGTAACGAATTTCAATTGGGTCTCATTGAGGAAGATTCTCCCTGATTTTCCTCCAATTATAGCTGAAATAATAATATTAGCGTCTACTGCGATTCTTTCGGAATGCCTCAAAATCGACCAGCACCTCCTCTTCAGTTATGCCCTTTCTGGTCCTCTCCTCTTGCATGGCTCTCATTAGCGTTTCAAGCGCGGCTTTGCGAAAATGGTTATCATTCATGGTTTCATCCCATGGGAGGAAATAGCCAGCCGGTCTGCCGTTTTTTAGCACCAAAACATTGCGCTTCTCTCGAATCAATCGAGTCACCTGTGCCTTAAAGTCTCGCACTGATATAAATTCCATCGTAGTCACCCCCGTGACCACATTATAACACTGGGTTGGATCCGGAGCAATCTTGTTGAATAATATTGGGTTATTTTCGGAACTGTAGATATCTAGATATCCGTCTGTTTTTCGGCTTAAGGGGCAGATCAGGAAATTGTGTGGTTCCGAGCCATTATCTAAATAAAACGTCCTCTCGCGAGAAGATGCGAATTGCCGCCATTAAAGCGAGGATGGCGTAGATGAGGGAAGAGCCTGCTGTAATGCCTATGTGGTTCCAATTTATGGTACCTAAGAGTAATTCCTTGAAGATCTCTACCGCGTTCGCGACTGGGATGAGGAAATACCAGGGAGCCGGGCTGGTTCCCCCGGCAGACGAAATCTGGCTCAGCACACCGGGAACCATTACCGCGATATACAGGGGCGTGATGTAATTTTGGGCCTCCTTGAAGCTCCTGGCGAAGATGCTAAGGGTGATCTCGATGGCGCTGGTGAGGCTGGCTAGCAGAAAGCCGATGAGGAATATGCCGATGGCTCTTGCTACGGGCAGGACAAACTCTGCTTTGTCATCACCCATGGCGCCAGCGAGGTCGCCGAACCTAAGGGCGACCAGGATACCACCTACAACAAGTAGCACTGTTATCGCAGACACAGTGAGGACTGCCAGAAACTTTCCAATGACAAGTGAATCTCTAGATGGAGGCGTGACAATCAAAGGTTCCAATGTTCCGCGTTCTTTTTCCCCGGCCGCGACATCTATCGCAGTATACATTCCGCCGATGGAAGCCCAAATGGTGATGATCGTCGGCAGAATCATCGCAAGGATTAATCCTCCTCTTTTTTCCTTTGGCGCCGTATTTTCGGATGTCACCTGAGGCGGCATCAGGATGGAAGGATCCACGCCTCTTTCCGCGAGCTTGATGGCTGCCATCTTTTGTATAAATGAATTGAAAATCGCCATGAATCGCGAATGGGCGACTTCAGATCCACTCTTTGTGCTATCATAATATAATCTGACGGCGGGTTTCTCACCCTTGGAGAGCCTCTGCTCAAAACCCTGCGGCAGTTCTACGATCAGGTTGAGATCGCCCCGTCTGAGCGCCCTGAAGGCAGCATCCCGACTGCTGGGCTTGCTCACCTTAATTCCTGCAGAATCTCTCAGACTCTCGATCAAAGTAGGTATAGCCCCGGGCCCTTGTGTCCCTTGTGTGATGTTATGATGCTGGCTATTGGGCTCAGTGCGCTGGGCTTTATCGACCACAGGGGCAACGGCGGCATCATTCGATGTATGGGCGGCATCCTGGGTTTCATCATCGGGCAGTTCCGTCGACTTCTCATCCGGCGCCTCAACCACGCCGATATGGGAGATGGATTCCCTAACTGCCCTTTGCTGCCTGGTCATCAATGCAGGGAGCCCTACTGTCAAAATAGGAGTCAATATTAGAGGAATGATTATCATGGCAAATAGAGTTCGCCGGTCGCGGATGGTGTCCAGCATTTCCTTTTGCCATATGGTCATTATGTGCCGGATTTTCATGAGATCCCACCGGTTCCTTCCGCCAGTTTCATGAACGCGTCTTCAAGATCCGAACTAAGAACCATTGATTTAAGTTCATGTGTAGTGCCTATGGCCCGAATCCTGCCTTGCGCGATGATGGCGATCCTATCGCATAGTCTTTCTGCCTCATCCATAGAATGGGTGGATAGAATGAGTGCCTTCCCCATCTTCTTATATCGGAATATGAAATCATGGACTGCTCTTGCCGCCATGACATCCAGACCCGCGGTCGGCTCATCGAATAGTATCGCGGGAGGGTCGTGAAGAATGGCCCTTGCTATGGCGACCTTCTGTTTCATGCCTTTGGAGAATTGTTCCGTCCGGCGGTCCCGCTCTTTCAGCAGCCCCAGCATCTCCAGAGTTTCATCGATTCGGCGGCTTATGAGCTCCTCAGGCATGTCATAGAGGCGGCCGAAATAGCGAAGGTTTTCGGCGGCGGTAAGCCTACCATACAATCCTGGCTCGGTGGGAAGAATTCCTATGTGCCTCCGGACCATCTCCGGGTTGGCCACAAGGTCATACCCCGCTACGATGGCTGTCCCGCCGCTCGGGCGGAGCGCAGTGGACAGCATTCTCAACGTAGTTGTCTTGCCGGCTCCGTTTGGCCCCAAAAGGCCGAGGATCTCACCTGGGTTGCATTCAAAGCTTACGCCATCGCAAGCGAGAATAGTTCCGAACTTCTTGGTAAGGCCTATCGCCCTGATCATCTGGGGAATATCACTCCATTTCTCGCCATCAATTGTACCGCTTTGTTTTTCACCTCGTCAACGTACTTATCCTGGAGGGAAATGGCATGAGCTCTTTCGGCGCGGGAATTATCCGGAGCTATCCCCTGCCTCGGATCCATCCTTGTTATTTCTACTTTAAAGGAGCCGACGCTGAATACCATAGAGGCTCTCTCCTTTCGTGAGGCATAAATCTTTACAAGCCATATTAATTTTTTTGATGCTATGGTTAATACTATAAAGGGAGTTCTGCAAAAAGTCAATATCAGAGATCATGGCAGGTGTATGTGGCAATTGTGGCACATAGGGTTGTTCCTTAATGGACGTCACGCGCTCGTCTTTACCTGATCCCCAGCATCATCAAGATCAAGCGAAGCCGCCACGCGATACACATCACGCGTTCCCCGTAACCATTTCCCCGGGGAAATCATGACGGCTTCTCCAGGGAAATCTTGAACCCAATCACGGCGTGAATTCCCGCTTTCAATAAATCTTTCGTTTTTAATTTTGATCAGACACAACAGAAGCGGTCGATGCGAATAAGATTATTTGTAGAAAGGCCCATGCTGGGCACGCAGACGCCCGTGCGCTAGATCTCAAATGAGCCGATAAGGCTCTATGCAGGGAAATAGATTATAGCGCGCTGACTGGGGGAAGGGCAATGTTGCGGAAACCTTTATTAATCGGTCTCATGGTGATCGTAATTTCGATTTCCATGCTTGGGGCAGGGAGGCTTTTGCCCCAGGTGTCACATCAGGATCATATCGGGGGCATCGGATTGAGCAGGGCTTCGGCTTGGGTCGAGACGGCTGAGGCAAGTTCCAATATTTCTCTTCAGATATCAATTACAGCGCCACTCAAAGGATACAGCCTTGAGGATGCTTTATTCTTGAGTGCAATGGCCGCATATTTTGGAATGGACGTGCATATCCTGGCTCAATATTACTATCCGGGGCCATCCGGTATAATCGTCCGGCCTTCTCAAGATGTGGTTGTTATGTCACCCGTTAGCCTGTTATCTGTCGTTTACGTATCGAACTATTATGACATGCAACCATCGTCAGTCATCGTAATGCGCAGGAAAGGGCATGGTTGGGGAGCAATAGCTCATTCCAAGGGAATCAAGGTCAATGGCAAGGGAAAAGCCAAAGGACTCTATATTCCGCCAAATGATGCTGATTTCGAAAGGACGACTTATGTGTCTTTTGTTTCATCCTATTATGGCGTTCCTGAGAAGCAGGTGACGATATGGCTCTCTTCCGGCATTCCAGCACCGGAGCTTACATTCTGTCTCAACCTTGCGGCAAGGGCGAGAGTGAGCCCAAGCACCATAATCAAGCAGAGAAGGGCGGGGGCAAGCTGGGAGACAATTGCCAACCGATATCGGATATCTAAACACGATCTTTCAAAGCCTGTGCCCCCAAAGAAAAGATTCCGAGGATGAATTCTTTCATTCTTAGGGGCAGGCCAGCGTGAGATCCTTTACCCGCCCCACCTCGCTCTGGCCTGCTTCCTATTTCATCCGGACTGGGTGCGTTCGCCCCAATAATAGGCCTGATGACTTTTTATAGCCATTGGCGCCGCTGGCCGGCCGATGGTTTATTATATTGGAGTCACCGATATTCTAATGTCTTTTGCCGTGCCAAGACATCGAATAGGAAACTTGCCTTGCTCAGGTTTTCTATCTGTACCTCTGCCGGGGTACAGGCTAGTGGTTCGATGGGTTGTCTCACTGCAGCCATGGCTTTGCCTAGGATTTCATAGCGGCGATGTAAAGGCATATTGGCGAAATCAGGAGACACCACTAATAAATCTATATCGCTGTCCTCCCTGGCATCGCCTCTCGCCTGAGAGCCGAATAGAATTATCCTATCTACCTCAAGACCCTGCTTTCTGAGGGCCTTAGAAAATCTCTTGATTATAGTTCCGATGTCAGTTTTCTTTTTAGCCATTCGAGCAACTCCCCTGTACCGGCTAGATAACCCTTAGTAAATTCCCTGGAATAGGCCTTGCGGGTGGCGGCTAGGTCTTTTGGATACCGCGCTCCCGTCCCTATCGCATCCATGATTCCAAGGAATTCGAGATGATCCTTTGTCGGCTTAATCCGTGCAATTTCTGCCAGAGATAACAGTTTATGGGTTCTGGGTGGCGCTTCCCCTGTCCTCTGGGTTACAATGGCCTTGAGGGCTTTTTCCAGAGTTAATTGGCACATGTAGATCGTATAGGTATATTTCCTAGCGTTAAACATGGCCTTCGCGGTGGGGAAATCATACTCCGCCTGCTCAAGCCACTCCCTGGCTTCTGCTATCATTCATTACACCTCAATAAAATTTTACCATATTGAGTGGGTTAAACCAATGGGGGCAGGCCAGCGTGAGATCCTTTACCCGCCCCACCTCGCTCTGGCCTGCTTCCTATTTCATCCGGACCGGGTGCGGGATGGCTAAATTACAAAACCCGCACGGGAAGGCCCCGGCTTTGGCAATGGGGGGATGTCGGTTATGCTATCTTTGCTCCCGCCTCGTCTGCATATGCGAGGATACGTGCCAGCGTGCGCTCCCTGAGAGCGGTTATACCTTCAAAATCCATGCATGGGGTGTAATAGGATTCCATCCTGTCATGGACCGATTTCGCTAATCCAATGAAATGGATCGCCTTCTCAAAGAGGAGATCAAAGATTCGCTTGTCTTCCGAAACGATCTCAGCATTACGTGCTATTATTTCCGGGGATAGGCATCTGTTTAGATCCACTATAGTATCTTGTGGTCCTGGACTATATGTATGAGGTTCGATGGATTTTGTGAGCGCGACGCTGCGTTCCGGAATGACCACATGCTCAATCTTTTCTGGATTGAGGGGGCAGTGGTACACCTCCACATCAAATCCTCGCTCAATCGCAGCACGAGCAACCTTCTGGAGAAGGGTTGATTTCCCGGTGCCGGGGTCGCCTTCAATTACATACTTTTTCTTGCATGGCTCAACGATTGTGTTCAGGTAATTCATCATGCCATCAGGTGTAATGGCGCTGGCGAAAAGATGTCTTTCTCGTCCTACACGTGAAGACAGAGGCGTATTATGGAATATCTCTCTGATTATGACGTCGGTCTTTTGATTTGCGAGGCCAAAGTCCATCCCCTCAAGATTTGCGGCCTCCCAGTCATCGTATATTGATTTCGCCGCTCGCAGGAACCTGTAAGCCCGGGAGAATAGAGAGGCTATTTTGGCATTAGCTTCCATGATCTTTTCTTTATAAGCACGCAATTTCGCTTCGTCCCAGTAATCGCCAAGGTGAATGATCTCGTCAACGGCTCCAGGATTCTTGGGATCCATATTATGAGGAGCCGTGCCATCTATCAATGCGACCCCTATTGCCGGGATTACGACACCATCAAGCGAATTGTTGTCAGAAGAACAATGGTGAAACTCTACATCAAACCCCCTTTCCACCATCTCCTGCCCAATGCGAGACATGAAGGTCGATTTCCCTACCCCTGGTCCTCCTTTGATGATCATTATGCGTCGAGCATCTGACGGGACGATCTGGTCGTAGAATGAGTAGAATCCCTGCGGAGTGTTGTTGCCGGGGAAAACTCGCTTGACGTAACCCATCTTTGCCATGATAAGCGATCCTCCTTTAACCACCAGCTGGTTGTCGCCCCCTTGCCAGGCGAGCGCCCCACTAGATAGGGCAAGAAATCCACGCCACCCAGGAATCCACGCCATATTGTTGTGCGCTGGCTGACGTCATTGCCTTGGCTCGGAGGGCTGCCGAAAAGTCAAACGCAGTGCTAATCTATGGCTTTGAATGGAGATATGTGCTTGTCCTGAAGTGCTAGTCTATGGTCTTGAAGGGAGATGCGTACTTGTCCTGAACCGGCAAATACCAAGATGCCTATCGACCTAGACCCGACCCTTTTCCACGCCTACCTGGCCGAGGCCGTTTCGGCATAAACCAGCCAACCTAGTGGCCCAGTTATCCCGCCCGCAGCCGCGCTGGTGTGTAATTTGAGTGAGGATAGCCTGAGTTAAAAAATTCTCAAGACCTTACGGAGGAGAGCAGGAGAATATAGTTTTGTGAGGTATCTATTTTTAGGCACAAAAGCGGGGCATCCATTTTTTCAATAGCACAGCAAATTCGGATAATTTCCCGTTTGTTTGACCAATGAATACGACGGTGATTTGGGGATAAATATCGGGGATAAGGTGATTGTATGTGAGATTGAATGGAGATGCGTTGTCGCGAAAGATCGGGATCTAGAAAGGACCTTTCACCGAGTTGATGGGAGTAAAGCGGAAAGAAGAGGTGACAGGGTCAGAGTGTATGGAGCATTTATAGCTTTCTAGAAAAGGGGCTGGCAAAGAACGGAACCTCCGGTTAGTGGGAATCTAACCGTGGTGAGAATCCGACTGGAGCACCATCTGTCGGTAGAGCATTTATGTAGCGGGAACCTTATATCAGAATTGGCAGGGGCATTGGAGGTAGACTTTTCTGCCAAATTAATACTAATTTTCATAGCCTTTCCAACTTGGGGGTGTAAAACATATGTATTACAGGAAAGTGTCGATAGTCTATATAGCTGTTTTAGCAATGATAATCACTAGTACTGCTTTATCCCTTGCCGCAGCCAAGGAGTATCATGAAGCGCCGATGCTGGCTAACCTCGTGAAGCAGGGAAGGCTTCCGCCGGTCGAGAAGAGATTGCCTGAGGAGCCCCTGATTGTGGAACCTATCGAGCAGGTTGGGCAGTATGGGGGCACCTGGCGGCATGCAACTCAGAGTCCTACAAGCAGCTGGGTAAACGCCAGGACGGGTTATGAACCTTTGGTGAGGTATGCCCGTGATGGGAAGAGTATTGCGCCAAATATAGCGAAGGAATGGAAGATACTTGACGGTGGAAAGACTTATGTATTCTACTTGAGGAAAGGCATGAAGTGGTCTGATGGGGTACCTTTTACTGCGGACGACATAATGTTCTTGTATGAAGATATCCTACTTAACAAGGAGCTCACACCTACTTTTCCGGCATGGCTTACGGTGGGTGGCGTCCCCGTGAAGATAGAAAAGATTGATGATTACACAGTGCGCTTCAGATTCGTCAAACCCTATGGCATACTCCTTGAACAACTGGCTCAATTCGATTCGCTCATTCCGCCTAAACACTATCTGAAACAGTTTCATCCAAGGTATATACCCGAGGAAAGGCTTGAGGCCATGGCCAAGAAGGCAGGATTTGAACATTGGTATCAGCTTTTTCTCCAGAAAAACGATGTGGCCCAGAATTCAGATATGCCTGTTGTGAAGCCTTGGAAACTTGTTTCAACTGGTCAGACCCAGATAGTCCTTGAGCGTAACCCCTACTATTGGAAGGTAGATCCTAAGGGAAATCAACTACCATACATCGACCGTAGAATACTTGATCTCGTCAGGGAGCCCAATGTTGTGAATATGCGGACACTGGCTGGTGAATTCGACGCGCAACTCGAATTCCTTGCACCTGCCAATTATACCCTTTTTATGGAGGGCAGGAAGGCTGGCGATTACAGGGTATTTAGATGGAAAAGGGGTGAGTCGGGCTTTACACTCTTCCCCAATCAAACCCTGGAAGGTGATCAGATTCTAGCAAGTCTCTTACGTAATGAGAAGTTCCGTACCGCTCTCTCGCTTGCTATAAACCGGAGTGAGATACAGGAGATTGTCTACTTGGGCTTGGCCGATCCCGTAGATACTGTGCTTTTTGCCCCCTCTATGTGGGATTCTAAGGAAGCTCACGAAATCGTGGATGCTCTTTATTCTTATAACCCTCGGAAGGCAAACGCATTATTAGACCAGCTTGGGCTTCGTAATCGAAGTAAGGCGGGCTATAGGCTCCGTCCCGATGGAAAGGAGTTATCGCTTACTATAGAGGTACCCATGGAGTGGCCTGAGCTCGTCGATGCGGCTGAAATGGTGAGGGCAGATTGGGAAAAATTAGGGATAAGGACTTCCGTCAAATCTGAGGATTCGACCCTGTTCCAGACGAGAAGCTATGCAAATAAGGTAGAGGTAGCTGGTTACCTGCTTACCTATACCGGATGGATTTCCGATCCGCGCGATTATGTCCCTGTTACCTCATGGGGGGTCTACTGGGGACATCAATATGCCCTTTGGTATCTATCTGAAGGTAAGAGCGGACTTAAGCCGCCAGAGGACGTAGCCAAGCTCATCGATCTTTATGAGAAGCTGTGTAATACATTTGATATGAAGGAAAGGGCCGCCTTGGAAGAAGCCTTATTCAAGCATTATGCGGAAAAGGTCATAGCCATCCCTACAGTTGGCCTTATCCCAAACCTTGCGGTGGCTAAGAACAATTTCAGGAATCTCCCTGAAATGGCCATCAACTCATGGCCGCTGCGCTTCCCAGGCTATTTCAACCCAGAGCAATTCTTCATCCAAGGCAAGTAAAAAAGCCGGGGTCACACTTCATGTGTGACCCCATCGCAGAATTCTAATTTGGGGTGAGTGAGGATGAAAGTATATATCTCAGTAGATCTAGAGGGAAGCTGCGGAGTAGTTGGCGAGGCAGGTGTTCCCCTCGGCCCTGGGAGCAAGCAGTACGAGTTTGCGAGGAAGGAGATCACTAGAGAGGTTAGCAGTGCTATTGAGGGGCTCTGCGAATGCGGTGTGGATGAGATAGTGGTAGATGACGAGCATAATGGGGGAACTGAAATTCTAATATACGACGAACTTCCCAGGGGGATAAAGATCTTTTTGGGAAATCCTCGGCCCAGGCGTTTCCCGGCGCTGGATTCGTCATTCGACGGCATGATTCTAATTGGCTATCACCCTATGGCTGGGGTTGAGAATGGGGTCTTGTCGCATAGTTACTCCTCTATAGGCATCCAGAGGATGTGGCTCAACAATATGGAGATAGGAGAAATCGGCCTGGATGCCGCCCTGGCCGGTGCCGTGGGGGTGCCTGTGATTTTCGTCTCGAGTTGCCGGGAGGGAGTTGAGGAAGCGAAACGCGTTCTCGGGGATGTGGAGACGGTGGCTGTCAAGGAGGGGTTCGGCAGGAACTGTGCTCTTTCCCTGCATCCTGCGGATGCGCAGGATCGGATCAGAGAAGGGGTCAAAAGGGCGATCTGCCGTATTGGAGATTTCGTTCCTTTCAGACCGGATTCGCCATTTGAGTTAAAGATAGAATATAAACTCGAGTCCTATGCTGACGCGGAAGCCCGGAAGCCAAGGACACGTCGATTAGACGCGCGTACGATCGTAAGAGCATCAGATGACATTTTTGACCTAATCTAATGGCTGGGAACGGAGAATGAGGATGCACAAAGGCGAAATCATAAATGGCATTTGGGTTATGCCTGAGGGTGTAAGTTGATAGTAGACCCCCATGCCGCTGCAGCGGCACCATCAGATGGATGAAAATTCCTGGGCTGCCATCCCGGTATTTTCCAGGATAGTAATACCTGAAAATGCGTCGCGGCATAGACAGGAGGCTCTGGTCATTTCGGAGCCTTATCATTGTTCTCCTCTAGAACTGCCGGAAATGGCCTAACTGTTATCTGACGTTCCCCCTCCTCTTTGAGCAAAAATGCAGCAACCACGGGCATCTAGGGGATTTTTTGCCTAAAATCTAGTCTATTTCGCCAGGTAGTTGAGAGGGGGCAGGAGGTGGACAATTGCGGGAGCGGATGCCATGGCGAGACTGAGGACCCTGGATGCCAACGGAGAACTCCATGAGTATGCGTCAAAGAGAATCACGTGGAAGATCAGGACTGACGCCAAGGTAGTAGCCCGGGTCAAAGAGAGGGTATTGGAAGATCCAGAAGGGTGGCTACGTA